>CAJXCU010000003.1 GCA_913051935.1 uncultured Flavobacteriales bacterium | reverse complement strand
ACTCTTCCGAATCATACATAGAAAAAACATCGTTCATTTTGGTGATCTCAAATAGCTTTGAGATCATTTTATTTGGCTCACAAATGAGAAGGTCACCATTCTCAATCCTACATTGGGTCATTGTCTTCACAAATACAGCGATACCCGTGGAATTGATATGCGTCAATTCTTTGAGAGAAAAGACAACATTATATGATGCTAGATTTGCTACAACACCTTTGAGCTTATCAGCGTCGGCCTCTGTTAGTATTTTACCATGAAGGTGAAATACCGTACAAACTGAATTAGGTTTGGATGTTACATTCAAATTCATCACTCAGCTTTTTTGTTTTTTGTTCCATAAAAGTATAGGGAATGGTGCTGTATGTTCACATTAAATAAATCCTCTATTGTAGATTTGATTTGCTGTATTCTTGGGTCACAGAATTCTATAACCTCCCCTGTATCTGTACAAATAACGTGATCATGTTGCTTGGATCCGTGTGCCTTCTCGAATTGGGCAATATTTTTACCAAATTGGTGCTTACTCACTAAGTTACAAGCTAGTAGCAATTCAATCGTGTTGTAAAGTGTGGCCCTCGAAACGCGATAATTATGGTTCTTCATTTTGAGATAAAGTGACTCTATATCAAAATGCCCATCATGCGCATATATTTCCTCTAATATCGCAAAACGCTCTGGTGTTTTACGATGCCCGTTTTTTTCTAGATAGGCAGAAAATATTCCCTTAACTGTTTCTTGTAGTGTACTTTCACTCATGGCAAAGGACAAATTTACAATATAAATTAATTCGAATTTCCATTAATTGTGATTGGTTTTAACGTCTTATTAACACATACACAAATAATAGGTTCAAAAAAAAAAGGGGAGAAACTCCCCTTTTAGTATTGGATTCGGATAGAATTATTTTTTCTTATCCATTTTTTCTTTCAACTCTGCCAATGCATCAAGATCTCCAAGCGTAGATTTTTCAGCATTTTTGTTGATTGCGTTTAGGTTATTTGTGTTCGATTTTTTTGAAGGTCTCGAACTTGTTGCAGATTCACTATGTTCTTCGTGTGTTCTAATGTGCGAAACAACAATTTTTCTAGCATCTCTGTTAAATTCAATTACTTTGAAATCGAGAACATCTTCAACTTGTGCATTGTTTCCGTCCGCTTTCTTCAAGTGTTTTGCTGGGCAAATACCTTCTAAGCCATAAGGTAAAGAAACGATACCCGATTTATCTTTCATCTCAATGATGGTTCCACTGTGAACCGTACCTTCAGCAAAAGTACCTTCAAATACTTCCCATGGATTTTCTTCAAGTTGTTTATGACCAAGTGATATCCTTCTATTTTCTTGGTCAATTTCAAGTACGAGTACTTCCATTGCCTCTCCAGTTTTACAAAACTCAGATGGATGCTTGATTTTCTTTTGCCAAGAGAGGTCTGAAATGTGAATTAATCCATCAACTCCTTCCTCTAATTCTACGAAAACACCAAAGTTTGTGAAATTTCGCACCTTAGCCGTGTGCTGCGTGTTTACAGCATACTTAGTATCAATATTACTCCAAGGGTCGGGCATTAATTGCTTGATACCAAGAGACATTTTTCTCTCCTCTCTATCTAGTGTCAATACAACAGCTTCAACTGAATCACCAATTTTCATGAAGTCTTGGGCAGAACGTAAGTGTTGAGACCAGCTCATTTCAGAAACGTGAATTAACCCTTCAACACCAGCTGCGATTTCAATAAACGCACCATAGTCAGCCATTACAACAACCTTACCGGTAACCTTGTCGCCAACTGCTAATTCAGCATTTAGGGAATCCCAAGGATGCGGCTGAAGCTGCTTTAATCCAAGCGCAATTCTTTTCTTTTCATCATCAAAGTCTAGGATTACCACATTTATTTTTGAATCCAATTCCAGCATCTCCTCAGGATGCGAAACGCGTCCCCAAGAAAGATCTGTAATGTGAATTAATCCATCTACTCCTCCTAAATCAATGAATACGCCGTATGAAGTAATGTTCTTGACAATCCCTTCAAGCACCTGACCTTTTTCAAGACCAGAAATGATTTGTTTCTTTTGCTCCTCAAGCTCTGCTTCAATTAATGCTTTGTGAGAAACAACAACGTTTCTGAATTCCTCGTTAATTTTCACAACCTTGAATTCCATATTTTTCCCGACATAAACATCGTAGTCACGGATAGGCTTAACATCTATTTGTGAACCAGGTAGAAAAGCTTCAATACCAAATACATCAACAATCAATCCACCTTTAGTTCTACACTTTACGTGGCCAGTAATCACCTCTCCCGTTTTCAAAACTTCATTCACTCGAATCCACGCACTGTGCATTCTTGCTGTTTTGTGAGAAACGATCAATTGACCTGTTTTGTCTTCTCTACATTCTACATATACATCAACAACATCACCTATTTTTAAATCCGGATTGTAACGGAATTCATTCGCAGCGATTACTCCTTCGGATTTGTATCCGATATTAATAATGGCCTCTTTTTTGGTGAGATGTACAACTGTACCTTTGATAACCTCTTTTTCGTTTATCGACGTTAAGGTTTTTTCATAAACGTCAGACATTTCTGACCTTTCTACTTGACTGTAGCCATCTAGTTGAAGTGCTTCCCAGTCGAAATCTGCAGTTCCCTGCTTTGTTTTTGTCGTTGCCATAGGGCTTTTAACATTTGTATTTCAAGGCTCCTTATTCCTTGAAAGGATTTATAAAGGTCACGTAAATAAAGGAGTCTGACCATTTTGAGAGTGCAAAGATAGGGAATTCTTTAGAATTAGAAAGACTTTGGTTAAGAGAATCAAAGAAAAATAAGTCTTTCTTAATTATCGCTCGGGTTATTTGGAAATTTTGAGATCATTTTAAATTTCCCTTGTTGCATTTCGAGTGCTGTTTTCCATAAATCATCTAGTTGTGTATCGAGAATAAGTTCATGCCCAACATTATTGACCGTAATCCAGGCTTTATCATTTAATTCTGCATCTAACTGCTCAAGATCCCATCCAGAGTATCCGATGAAAAATCGAATTTGTTTTCGAGCTTCTTTGTTTTTTTCTAAGACCGCGCATATTTGATCAAAATCTCCTCCATAAAATAGATTTTTCTGTATTTGTAGCGAATTTGATATTTCACTTCCTAAGGAATGAATAAAAAAAAGACTATCCTTCGATACAGGTCCTCCAAAACCAATCTTTGCCTTGATATCGGGGAAATTATCATCAATTTTATGTAAATCAATTTCTGCATAATTATTTAGGACAAAGCCAAATGTTCCTTCTTCATTATGTTCACAAAGGATAACCACAGATCTTCCAAAGTAAGGGTCATTTAGAAAAGGATCTGAAATGAGAATGCTTCCTTTTTTAGGTTTTTCATTGTTCGTGAATGAAAAGTTTATTTTTTTCATTTGGCAAAGGTGCGAAAAAGACATTGCATCTCAATGACAAATGGTACATCAAATAGATTTTTAAATTTGTACACTATGAAATACGGTGCCATTGATATCGGAACAAATGCTGCTCGACTTCTTATTGGCGAGGTCTTACATGATGCTGATCGATCATTTGTGAAAAAGATATCTTACACAAGAATACCACTTAGGTTGGGTGATGATGTGTTTTCTATGGGAAAAGTTGCTGCCAAAAAGAAATTGAATCTCATAAACACAATGAAAGCATTTCAAATCATCACCAATATTTTTGAGGTAAGTCAAGTTCAGGCCTTTGCCACCTCGGCCATGAGAGAGGCTGCAAACGCAGGTCAAATTGTGCTGGATATAAAAGGTGCAACGGGTATTGATTTAAAGATTATCTCTGGTACGGAGGAGGCAAATGTTATTCTCAACTCTATTATGCTATTTGACCTTGACCCGGTGTTCCCGATGGTTATAATTGACGTTGGTGGTGGATCGACAGAAATTAATATTTTTAAGGATAGAGAAAATGTAGTTTCTAAATCTTTTAAGGTCGGAGCACTGCGTATTCTCCGTGGTAAGTTTAGTGAAGCTGTTTGGTCAGAAATTAATGAATGGATTGCCTCCTATATTGTTCCGGGTGAAGAATACGCTTTGTTTGGTATTGGTGGAAACATAAAGAAGGCATACAAACTTCTTGTCCATGGTGCTAATAAGGCAGCAGCATATGAGGAATTGATAAAGCTTAAGAAACAACTAGAATCCTTAACTTTGCCAGAACGAATGGAAAAATTTCAATTGCGACCTGACCGTGCTGATTTAATTGTGCCTGCATTAGATATTTATACTCGTGTTATTTCTAATTTTAAGTGTAATTTTATTCATGTTCCTAAAGTCAGCTTGTCTGATGGAATGGTATATCAAATGTACCTGAAAGAAAAAAATAAATAATGTCTGCAAAACCACGAATTTCAAAAGGTACTCGGGATTTTCTCCCAAGTGATGTACAAAAAAGAGAATATATTTTCGGGATGATGCGCTCTGTTTTTCGGAAATATGGATATCAGGCTATAGAAACGCCGAGCATAGAACTTACCTCAACCCTAATGGGTAAATATGGTGATGAGGGTGACAGGTTGATATTCCGAATTTTAAATTCAGGAGAAAAGGTCACAAAGGCAGACATTGTCGCTTTAAAAAATAATGAGCTTCCTAGATTTGTAAATTCTATCTCAGAAAAAGCACTGCGCTATGATCTAACGGTCCCCTTTGCTCGTTTTGTTGTCCAGCATCAAAATGAACTCTCTTTCCCATTCAAACGATATCAAATTCAATCTGTGTGGAGATCGGATCGCCCTCAACACGGTAGATATCAAGAATTTACCCAATGTGATATTGACGTTGTTGGCAGCGATTCATTACTTTACGAGGTGGAGTGCATACAGATTTTTGATGAAGTTCTTTCGGGTTTAAAGCTTCCTAGTTTTGCCATAAAGCTAAATAACCGTAAAATTCTTTCAGGAATCGCTGAAAAAAGTGGTGCTGGTGACCATCTAATTACGATTGTTACTGCGATAGACAAGCTCGATAAAATAGGTGAGCAAGGTGTTATTTCAGAACTAAAACAAAAAAACGTTCCAATTTCATCTATTAATACACTGCAACCTTTATTGTCGTTCAGTGGAAGTAATGCTGAGAAAATGAAACTTATGAGGGCTTTTCTAGAAGGTTCTGAAATAGGGATGACCGGAATGAATGAGCTTCAGCAGATTTTGGACCATATTTCAGAATTAGGATTGCATTGTGGACGTTTAGAGTTCGATATGACGCTTGCGCGTGGTTTAAATTACTACACTGGTGCTATTTTTGAGGTAACTGTTGACGGTGTAAAAATGGGAAGTATTTGCGGAGGTGGTCGCTATGACGATTTAACTGCTCAGTTTGGCCTAAAAGATGTTTCGGGTATTGGTATCTCTTTTGGAGCAGATCGAATTTATGATGTGCTTAATGAATTAGATTTATTTCCGAACTCGACGGAGACTAGTATTTCTTATTTGCTGCTAAACTTCGGAGGGGAGGATATGCTATCCAGTCTCGATCTTGCCAAAAAAATTCGTCACAGGGGTATAGATTGCGAACTCTATCCAAGTAAGGCAAAAATTCAAAAGCAATTCAAATATGCAGATGCGCGAAATGCACGTTTTGTCATTATGATTGGAGAAGAAGAAAGAAATTCAGACTCAATTACGTTAAAAGACATGGGGAGCGGCATCCAAGAAAAAATCAGTCGTCAAGACTTTCTAGATAGACTTTAGTACTCTAGTTACTTTGTTCTGACGGTTTATATTCATAAAGCATTTCAACATGAGGAATCCCGTCTTCTAGATATTCTTTTCCAGTTGATGCAAAACCATGTTTTCCGTAGTAATTTTCTAGGTGTTTTTGAGCAGAAAGTCGAACATTGACTTTTCCAAATTTAGCTTGAACGAAGTTCATGGACTCTTCCATAATAAGATCGCCCATACCTAATCCTCTACAATCTTTATCAACAACAACTCGTCCAATTGAAACCTCAGCGTACGAAATACTTTGAGGTAATATACGTGTTGCTGCAATGACCTCATCTTTATTGTTGGTGTAAAATAGGTGGTAGGCCAGTTTGTCTTTACCATCTAAATCTTGGTATGGACAGTCTTGCTCAATGACAAAAATGTTTATGCGTAGGGCAATAATATCGTGAAAATGGTCGATACTCAGTTTTGAGTAATGCGCTACATTCTTTTTAAAATTCATCGGATAAAATTAGTAAAAGCAATCATTTCAAATTAAGGGTGTGCTATTTATGTTAAAACTATTTCTTTAGTTCTGCTTTATCAGTTTCATAAATCTTCTTTGCTCACCATTTATTTGTTTTACAAATAGCTTGTATAGTCCTGGTTCAAGCTTTTGCAAGTCAATATGCTTGGATTGTAAAATTTGTGTGTGATATACAAGTTTTCCTTTAAGGTCGTATATGCTTAGTTCAATGGGAATGGATATTCGGACTTGTATATCTTTTCTGAATGGATTTGGACCAATATGGATTGTTGATTCCGATATACCAAATACTCCCGCGTCTTCGTAAACTGTGATGACTGAAGTATCTGTACTTAAACAACCGTTTCCATCTGTTAGTGAATATACAACTTCATGAGAACCTATTCCTGCCAATCCAGGATGAAATGAAGTACCTATAATACCGGGACCAGTGTATATACCACCCAATGGACTTCCGGAAGAAACATTGAAAGCTGTTTGGTTGATACCAACCTCTACGGTGTTTTCGATGTATTCTACAGGTATTGTTGAGAGTAACTCGATATTCATTGTATCCGAAGCTGTGCAACCATCGTCATTAAAGCCTACCACGGTATATGAACCAGCAAATGGAACAAATGGCTGATTTTGAATCACGCCATTATTCCACTGATAGGTGGTTGCGGTTCCTGTTGCTGCAAGAGTGAGAGGGCTATTTGGACAAATTAGCTGGTCGCTTCCCGCATTTACAGATGGATTCGAGAAACTCAACAATGGTTGAATGGCAGATCGTGATGTACACCCTAATTCATCCTGAAGTGTTACTTGATAGTTTCCTGGTATTGCGGTTGTGATCGAAGGGCTCGAGGATCCATTGGACCAAATTATAGACATTGGTGTAAGGTCAGAGTCAAAGCTGTAGGTAGCGAGTTCACCCGGGCAAATGCCATCAGGTCCATCTATAAATACGGGTTCATGTTTCGCTAGTAAGGTAAGTAGTGCATTTGCTTTACCATACCCATACGCAAAGTTCGGTACATTGCCCGTGAACATATCAATATCTGAATTTGTAATCAGATCAGTTTTGAAGTCTTCATAACTTGCTCCTGGACATTTTTGTAAATAAAGGGCTGCGATTCCAGCGACTACTGGTGAAGCCATTGATGTCCCTCCATTCCGTATGTGAAAACCTCCTTGATCAATCAATGAAGCATTCGCTGGATTATTTAACCATGAAAATGGTCCTGATCCAAGAGAAATATCTCCGGAAGCTGTAATATCCGGTTTTTGAACACCCGTCCTTGACGGTCCTATGCTACTTGCAGAATAAAGCTCTCCAACTGCAATTCCAGGTGAAGCATTATACGTGTTACCATTAAGATCTATATGACCCATTCTATTACGGAGATTTCCAACAGAAATTACCTTATCGGAACAGTTCCATGAATCGACAATCGTCTGCAAGGTGTCAGGTAGATTATAGTAGACTATTTCTGGGAGGGAGGAGCTGTCCGGTAGCTCCGTTACAAAATTACTTCGCCCAGAAAAAGAACCACCCCAAAGGTCATAGTGACCAGACCCAAAGGTTTCAAAACCAAATATATATCCAGCTGAATCAATCGATGTAAAACCTGGCCCTGTTACTGCTATTTGGCCAATAATGTTGCTTCCAAATGTTTCTCTGTATATAAAAGCCACAGCAATCAGGTCACCATTTTCATTTTCAATATTTGCTAATTCGGGTATTCCGCTGACGAAGCCCGTCGAAAATGGTAAAAAAGGTGTCGCGCCAGACCGCTCAAATTCACTATTGGGGTTGCATGCAGAAATAGCAAAATTAAATTCTGCTTGAGCAGAATCAACAACAAAATCAAAGATAACGACGTCACTGACATTATTGACGATGGTTGGCGAGGGGTTTGGCGTGCTCCAAACAAAGGAGGTGTCATTTGAAACATCAACTCCTACGTGGTAAGGTCCGTAATCACCTGAATTTCCCGCAGCAGAGACAACGATGCGGCCTTCTTTTTCATCAAGCAAATCATTGATGAGTTCCGCAGCAGGATCAGTTGCATCGTGAGTTCCATAGTAATCACCTAAAGAAAGATTGATAACAGCAGGCTTATTTAATGAGTCGGCTACCTTAAATATGTAGTCGCAGGCATCTGCAATACTTAATTTCCAGTTGTAGACATCTTGGCCAAAGTCAGATTCAACCACAATCAAGTCGGCCTCTGGGGCAAACCCTTTGTTCGTTCCATTTGCCAAACCATTGGATGCAGCCATTCCAGAGACTGTAGAGCCATGGGCTGAACTAACCTCTAGACTTGTACAGGTCCCGTGGTTGATTGCCGAACTGTCCCAGACGATTCCTTTTTCATAGAGGGTATAATAATTTGGGTGATTGCTATCGTTTACAGTGTGGTCCCAATATCGTATGACGCGTGTGCTTCCATCAGGATTTTGAAAGTCGGGGTGGTTGTAGTCAATACCTTGGTCAACAATACCGATCACCACACCTTTTCCTGTGTAACTAGTATCAAGTCCCCCAAGGCCTGAATGAACCAAGTCTCCTTTGTGATGAATTAATGCACTGTCTGAAAGTAATTTAGGTCTTGATATATGAAAATATACTTCATTTATTTCGCCGTGCGCTTGTGCATTATAAAATAAATCTGCATCTCCGTGACAAAATAAATAGTTTTGGGTTTCATGTTTGAGTCGAATACCAAATTCTTGAAGGTATTTTTTATTTTGTTTGTTGTTTTTTAGAGCAAATGGCATCGAAATCGCCCCTTCTTTTTGTTCGATAAACTGCTGAAAAGTAAAAGGTGTTTTTTGTGACAACAAGTGATTTGAAACAATTAGTACAAAAAAGAGCTTGATATATTTCATGGTATAATTGTTGCTAAAACTAAATTATGGATTATTTTCGCTAATTGAAAATATCTAAATCAGTCAAACAACGAAATCAATATAAACCAATGAAAATTAAGATGATGAATTTGAAACAAAGCCTATCTGTTCTGTCCATTGTATGCGCAGCTCTGTCTATTGCCCAGCCTATTGAAGGGACTTTAAACTGGTATAACCAAGATGGTCAAGGTATGTTTACCGAAAAAGCATACAAGTATTTAAAGAAAAATGAATCCAAAACTGTAATTGTTGGTGTGATCGACTCCGGTGTCGATATTGAGCATGAGGATCTCAAAGGGAAAATTTGGATAAATGAGGGCGAGATCCCCGGTAATGGTTTAGATGATGATGGAAATGGCTATATAGATGATGTTCATGGTTGGAACTTTCTAGGAAATGAAAAAGGCGAACATTTAAATGAGGCAAGGTTAGAGAAGACAAGAATTTTAGCATCGCTTTCACGGAAGTTTGCGGATGTTGACTCGAGCTCGGTTGCAAATGATGAGGAATTCAAGCTATACCTTCAAGTTAAAGAAGAGGTAGAGGCTGGGCGTGCGCAGTTTGAGCAATACATGGGAATGCTAGATAAGCTTCCTGAGAATGCACAGAATTACATTAAAGCTCAAATGGATTATAATCTCAATGTTGATTTTGATGACCGTAGTCTTATTGGTGACGATCCAGATGACTTTACTGATGTAAAATATGGAAATGCAGATGTGGAAGGCCCAGATGCTTTACATGGTACTCATGTATCTGGAATTATAGGGGCAATTCGTGGGAATGAGCTTGGGGGAGATGGCGTTGCTGAAAATGTAAGGATTATGGTTTTAAGAGCAGTTCCTAACGGAGATGAATTTGACAAGGATATCGCACTTTCTGTTCGTTATTGTGTAGATAATGGCGCAGAGGTCATTAACATGTCATTCGGTAAGGCATATTCGCCGCATCAAAAAGAGGTTTACGAAGCATTCAAATATGCTGACGATAATGGTGTCTTACTTATTCATGCGGCAGGAAATGACGCGAAAGACATCGATGTTGAGCCAAACTATCCAACGTCCATGTATAGCTTTCAAGAGTCGCCTCTAGATCATTTTGTTACAATCGGTGCCTCTACAAAAAATGAAGGTCCTGAAATGGTCGCTTCATTTTCTAATTTCGGTGCGAGAGGCGTAGATGTATTTGCACCAGGATTTGAAATCTACAATACCGTGCCGCAAAGTGAATACATGAACCTTCAAGGTACATCTATGGCTGCTCCCATGGTGGCAGGAGCTGCAGCTATGCTAAAATCATATTTTCCGGCGCTTTCAATGAAAGAAATTAAAGAAATAATGTACAGCACATCGACAAAGTACCCGAAGGTAGAGGGTTTTGCTGATAAATCAGTAACAGGTGGTGTTGTCAATCTATACAAGGCAGCAAAGGCTTGCAAAAAGTTGGCAAAAAAGAAATAAGATGCGCCTATTGTTAGCGCTTTCAATTTGGGCTTTTGCTTTTTTAGGGTTTTCTCAAAACGAGACGCTAGATCAACTTATAAATAAATGGCATCAGGATGCAGCTTCGGCTGCATTCTCTGCATATTTTAATGTCACATCCTCTGAGTTTATCTTTTTAGGTACAGCCCCAGAGGAGCGTTGGAATAAGAATGATTTTCAGATGTTTTGCAAACCTTATTTTGATAAAGAAGCAGCATGGGATTTTAAACCCTCTAATCGGAAATGGAACTATTCTAAAGATGGAAATACTGCTTGGTTTGATGAGGACCTAGAAACCTGGATGGAAGATTGCCGGGGAACCGGTATTTGCGTCAAGGTAGGGGCGGATTGGAAAATTGCCTATTACAACTTACATGTCCTTATTGAAAACGAGAAGATTCAAGAATTTATAACATTGCGAAAAAAGAAATGATAGGTGAGAAAAGCAGCGATTTTAAAGACCAAAAAGATCTTTTTAAGGAGGCGCTCGCATCTGATTTTTCAATGTCAGAGATTCAACAGATTTGGAGACAAATTTTAACTCATTTTTTAAGCATTTCTCCAATTGAGCAAATTGCAATGGGCGACCACCAATTTAGCCTTCAAGAATCAAAAATTATTGAGCGAATTGTTGAGCGTCTTCAAAATAAGGAGCCTTTTCAGCATATTTTGGGTGAGGTTGAATTTTATGGTTTAGAGCTGAAGTCTGATGGACGAGCTTTGATTCCAAGACCTGAAACCGAAGAACTTGTCAACTGGATTGTTGAGGATAACAAGGGCTTACCCTTAAAAATTTTAGATATCTGCAGTGGGAGTGGCTGCATTTCACTTTCGCTAAGTCAGGCTTTTCAAGAAGCACAAGTCTGGGGCTATGAACTCTCAAAGGAGGCAATTGAGCTATCTGAAGAAAATGCTTTGGCGCTTAAACTACCTGTAGAGTATAAATGTGTTAATGTTTTAGAGGATGAGCAATTCACTTCTGCATTGAAAAATCAGACAAAATTAGGTCTTTTAGATATCGTTGTTTCAAATCCTCCCTATATCCCTTATTGCGAGAAAGATTCAATGGACGCAGTTGTGCTAAAGCATGAACCTGAAATGGCATTGTTTGTACCAAATGATGAACCCTTGCTATTTTACCGCAAAATTGCAGAAGGAATATTGCCCTTTTTATCAACATGTGGTGTACTTTATTTTGAGTGCCATTATTTGCAGCTTGAAAATACTCGTAACCTCCTGCTTGAATTGGGTTTTAAAAATGTTGAAAAAAGAAAGGATTTACAAGGTAAATGGCGTATGCTAAAAGCGCAGAAATAAGTACCTTTAGGCGATGAGTTTGGAGGAGGTAAAAAGTAAAATAAATCAACTTTCGGAGCAGCTGCATCACTACAATTACATGTATTATGTAAAGAGTGAATCATTGGTGACTGATTACGAATTTGACATGCTTTTAAAAGAATTAGAAGCACTTGAAGCGCAATTCCCAGAGCTTTTGGATGCCAATAGTCCCTCTAAACGCGTAGGTGGTGCTGTTACAAAGAATTTTGAAACTGTAACACATCGTTTCCCCATGTTATCATTGTCTAATAGCTATTCAAAGGAGGAGATTGTCGAATGGGAAGCGCGCATTAAAAAAACCATTGAACAGGATATCGAATATGTCTGTGAACTCAAATATGATGGGGTTGCGATAGGTATCAGATATGTAAATGGTGTTTTTCATTCAGCGGTAACCCGTGGAGATGGTACCCAAGGAGAGCTGGTCTCCTCGAATGTACAAACCATAAATAGTGTGCCTTTAAAATTGAAAGGCTCTTTCCCTTCTGATTTCGAAATCCGCGGAGAGATTTTTTTACCACTCCAAGAGTTTGAAAGACTGAATCAAGAACGCTCTGCAGAGGGTCATGCATTGTATGCCAATCCGAGGAATACAGCTTCGGGAACTTTAAAGTTACAAGATTCTGGCATTGTCTCTAAGCGAAATTTAGACTGCTACTTATATGGCATGTATGAAGAAAGGAGTTCATACACCTCTCACTATCAAGCAGTTCTTGCTGCCGGCGAAATGGGTTTTAAAGTGCCTCTCTTAGAACAACGAAAGATACAAAAGGTAAAGGATGTAGCTGGGATTCTGACTTTTATTGATTATTGGGATGAAGCACGAAAAGATCTTCCTTTTGAAATTGACGGAATTGTTATTAAAATAAATGCATATTCGCAGCAAGAGGAGCTCGGTTACACAGCAAAATCCCCGCGCTGGGCAATCGCATACAAGTTCAAGGCAGAACGTGTGGAGACCAAAATCGAAAGTGTTACCTATCAGGTTGGAAGAACTGGTGCTGTTACACCCGTTGCCAATCTCAGCCCAGTGTATTTAGGTGGGACCACAGTTAAAAGGGCTTCATTGCATAATGCGGAACAAATAGAAAAGCTTGACCTTCACGAAAACGATATGGTTTATGTCGAGAAGGGAGGGGAGATTATTCCAAAAATAGTCGGTATTAATCGCTCAAAGCGAATGACTTCCGCACGACCGATTGTTTTTATTTCGGATTGTCCAGATTGTGGCAGAGCTTTGATGAAAATGGATGGAGAAGCACAACATTATTGTACACATGCTTTCAAATGTCCTCCTCAAGTGAAAGGTAAAATCGAACATTTTATTAGCCGAAAAGCAATGGATATAGATGGTTTGGGTGCTGAAACTATAGATACACTTGTAGAAAAAGAACTTATCAATGATATAGGGGATTTATATGCGTTACGATTTGATCAGTTGATTGTTCTTGATCGAATGGCAGAAAAATCAGTAAATAATCTTTTGCAAGGTATAGCAGCCTCAAAGCAACGTCCTTTTGAAAAGGTTCTATTTGGTATGGGCATTCGTTATGTGGGTGAAACAGTCTCCAAGAAGCTAGCAAAAGCTTTTAAAACGATAGATAATATAATGGATGCGACCTATGAATCTCTTGTTGATACTGATGAGATTGGTGAAAAGATTGCACAGTCGATTCGTCTTTTTTTAGAGGACGAGGCCAATGTAACGTTAATAAACAAGCTAAAGGCTGCAGGGTTGTGCTTTGAAAAGGAAGAACAGGTTCTTTCGTCCTCAATACTTGAAGGACAAACTGTTGTGATTTCTGGTACCTTTGAGCGTGTTTCGCGGTCTGAAATGAAAAAAATAATTGAGGAAAATGGAGGTAAGAATGGGGCTTCTATTTCTAAAAAAACCAATCTTTTGGTTGCCGGAGACAACATGGGCCCCTCAAAACTCAAAAAAGCTACAGACCTGAATATTGAAATGGTAAATGAAGAAGAATTTTTGAAAAGAATACAATATGATTGAAAACTCAATTTGGGGAACAATACGCTCCTTATTGGTGACCTATAACTATGAGGATGAGGATGGTCTTAAGGAATTCCGAAAAGGATTAGACAAAGCGCTAAATGAGAGTGCTGTACAACGTGTAATCATCATTATTAGCATTCCCAAAGGTGTCGATAAAAATAGCCTTTCACCTCATTTTTTAATTTACTATAATGGCCCAAGCGACTATGGTTTATTTGGTGGTCTAAAAGATCATCAGTTATCCACGGAACTCAAAAAATCCTTTGACGCTTCGATATGCTTCGGAGTTATGAACAAGAACCTTAAATCAACTATAAAGAATACTGAAATTGGTAAGAAAATATTAGTAAATTCCGAATTAATGGAAGATACTACTTATGACTTAGAACTGACCTCATCTTCTGATTCACCGAGTGAGGTTATTCAATTTGTTGTTGAAACACTCCAAAAAATAGATGCACATGAACCACAAATTTAAAGGGACAGGCGTAGCCCTTGTAACACCATTTTTCGCAGACGGATCAATCGATTTCGAAGCATTAACTAGACTTGTTAAGCTTCAAATTTCTGGGGGTACAGATTTTCTAGTGGTGCAAGGGACTACCGGAGAATCGCCGGTATTGAGTCAAGATGAAAAAATGAAAGTATTAAACCATGTTATGGAAGTTAATCAAAGACAGCTTCCTGTGGTTTATGGTCTTGGTGGAAATAATACTGCAGAAATTTGTGAAAAAATAAAGCTACTTCCAAACGGGGTTGATGGGTTATTATCTGTGTCTCCATATTATAATAAGCCTCTACAAGCCGGAATCATTGCTCACTATGAAGCAATCTCGCGTGCTTCTCATTTACCGATTATCTTATACAACGTACCAGGGAGAACCAGCTCAAATATTACCGCTGAAACAACCCTTGAGCTTTCGAAGATATCAAATATTGTCGCTATGAAGGAGGCATCAGGGGACTTTGATCAAATAATGGAAATCCTCAAAAATAAACCTGAAGATTTTACAGTCCTCTCAGGAGATGATGCGATTACGATGCCATTAATTTCGATGGGTGTCGAAGGTGTTATTTCGGTTGTCGCCAACGCATTGCCTGAGCGTTTTAGCAGTATGGTAAATCGCACACTCAATAATGAGATGTACCATGCTAAAAAAGAGCATTTTGAACTCTTTGAAATGATTCGTTTGTTATTTGCTGAAGGAAATCCTGGAGGAATTAAAGAGGCCCTTGCCTACAGGAAGATTTGTGAAAACCACATGCGTTTGCCTCTAATACCTGTTTCTGATGAACTTAAGGCCAAATTATTTGCAGAAATGAAAACGCTACTACCATGAAAACCTATCAAATAATATTTCTTTTGGTTTTGTTTTCTTGCACTGAACCTGATGGAACAACGAATTCGTCAGAAAATATTGTCGAAGCGCCGCTATCAGGTCAATCAGAGAAGAGTAATGATGTAAAGGCTGAAATACCTGTTGTAGAATCCTTGGGTCCTGAAATTTTTGAAGGGCTTGTTGATATTCGTTCTTACAATACAGACATTTATGTGGATCTCAAGTACGCAAGCGAAGATAATTTTATGGGCTTCCCACTCTATGAACGTATGAAAAGAGCTTACTTACAACCTGATGTAGCTCGGCGTCTAAATTATTGCCAAATATATTTATCTGCCCTGGATACGTCTTTACATCTTTTAGTGTATGACGCAGCACGCCCTGTGAGTGTTCAAAAAATGATGTGGGAGGCGCTTGATACTGTACCGCCTGCAATAAGGGGTAAATATGTATCCAACCCGGCGAACCTTAGCTTACACAATATGGGTTGTGCAGTAGATCTTACGATATGTAATGCTGAGGGAATTGCATTGGATATGGGTGCCGGATATGACGATTTTCGAGACATTGCTTTTCCTAATAAAGAGGCAAAATATCTTAAATCAGGAAAGCTTACCAAGGAACAACACGATAATCGTTTGCTTCTGCGTAAGGTAATGGCAAGCCAAAAATTCCGTCAGCTACCTACAGAATGGTGGCACTATAACGCATACTCCAGAGAAGTAGCACGCCGAATGTTCAAAGCTCTTGAAGTAGAGCCCTATTAAAGTTAATTATTTGAGTGTATCACTCTCAAAAGAAGTGTGCGGTTTTACCAATGTAATACCCACGCTTTTCAACGAAGTTTTTTAATCTCTGTCTCTCTTTTTTTTCGGGGTAGATGGATAGGATACAAACTCCTCCGGGCGGAAGTACAGAAATATTTTCTAAGGCCACATTGTTTTTTTTCTGCCCAATTAAATGAGGGGCTTGCGCAAACCAACGAAATTCAACCCTCCTCTTTTGTAGCATTTTTGCGATGAGTATTCCTTTTTTTTTAGTACCAATTAGGAAAAGTTATTTTTTATTGAACTCCTCCAAAAAGTAACCAAGCTTCAATCTAAAAAAGCTTTCTTGTTGATAAACTTTAGAATTCCGACTCGTTCGGTTTGGGTGTTCCCTCCATAAATGGGTGAGCTGATGACATGATTTAATGAGGAAACCTGCCTTTCGCCAATGAAAGACCATGTCGTAATCCTCCGGATAGGTCAGCTTGTCAAATCCTTGCATGTTGTCGAAATCTTTTTTTCGGATCATCCAATTCGGCGAGGCGACTACGCATTCTCGGTAAATGTTTTTGAAAAAGGTCTGTTGATCTGTCGTTTTATTTAGCCAAGCTTCGTAACGTTGATAACCCTCAGATATTTCCTGTTCTCCGAAGTATTTTACATTTCCTGTAGCGATCACTCCGTTATGCTCATTCTGGAGTGTTTTGAGTAGAGTGTATAGTTTATTTGCTGGCATGATGTCATCTGCATCCATACGCGTTACATAATCTCCTTCAATGTGTGTATGTGCTGTTTGCAGTGCTTTTAATATTCCTTTTCCTTTATTTTTGATAATGTTTATACGCTTGTCTTGATAGCTTTCAATAATGGCTTTTGAATTATCACATGAGTGATCATCTACCGCAATCAACTGCCAATCTGTATGTTTTTGAATGCGTATGGAATCAATGCATTCATTAAGGAAACGAGAAGCATTTTTGAACGGCAAAACGATACTGACTTTAATGGCGTTTGTTTTATGGCTAAAATAAGGCATTCCGAACAACAGTACATAACTTTGTAAAAAGATTACGACATAGCCATGTAAATTTGTTTAAAATTAAATTTTAAAGCTATGAAAACCCCGTTATCTAAAAGATTAATTCCTGTTGTACATGTAACTGATTTTGAAACCAAAGTTAAACCTACAGAAGTTGGGCTCTGCGTTTTAGTTGACGGTAGAAAAGCTTTTATTTACGAGCACATGCTCAATGATGGTTTCTACCAACGAGAGAAAATTGTGATTCAGTTCTCTGAAAACCATCCAAAATTTGTCGATGGCTTGTTTCAAACCAAGTATTACGAAATCAATGAGCCGGGCAAGCTCGCTTGGGGCTATAAAGGAGAAGTGATGAAGGTAGAGTATTTGCATTTGGCTTAGTCATTTAAAGTTGTATTTAATCTAGAAAATTATGAAGTTATTATTGTCCGTTTTTTCTGCACTGCTGATAGGAATGTCCGCTTTTTCACAAGATTCAATTCAAAATATAGGCATCAATCATCTAGAGAATGGTAAATGCCGCAAGGCCATAAAGCAATTTACCAAAGCACTTAAGGTAGAAAATGACAGCTGCGAGGTATATTACAATCGAGGCAATGCCTATTTTGATTTAGAGAAATATTCAAAAGCCATCATTGATTACTCAAATGCAATTATGATTAATGCTGAATATCTCGATGCCTATACCAATAGAGGCGCTGCATATGGTCGTTTGAAAATGTATCGCGAGGCAAGAAATGATTATGACCTAGTACTTAAAGCAGAACCAAAAAACGATTTGATTTATTATAACAGAGGCTTAGATTATTATGATGCGGGCGAATATCAAAAGGCAATAGACGATTTTACATCCGCCATCAAGATAGATCCAGATTTCGGGAATGCGTTTTTGAACAGGGGAATTGCAAATTACTTATTGGGTATTGACGGTTGTTCAGATTTGATGGAGGCCAAATATCTTGGCGCATTTGTCCATCCGAAGGCGATTGAGGGTATATGTAATTAAATTGATTAGAAACTTTACATATAGCTACAACTTCCAGATTTGTTTTGGGTTGTAGGTCTTTATTTTGACATCGATTTCCCGCAGAGAAATACGAATCATCTGTTTAGCCAAAAATTCAACGGGCATGGGCATTTGAGACTTCATAACTCCAAGTCTATTAACCATATTCATAAACTTGATACCTGATTTTTCGTTACTCCTTAAGAAAGATCCTCGGTCCAAAAAAGGGGGTTGAAAGATATGGATTTGTTTAAAATTCATTTTACCCACAGCATCCTCTAATTGGCCTTTGATTTTCGCATAAAAAAAAGGCGATTTGCTGCTTGAACCTGTCGAACTTACAAGAAGGAGGGAAGGGACCCCGTTTTCTGCTGCTGCTTTAGCAATATCATGCTGATAGGTATAATCAATTCTATATTGTGCCTCCTTACTTCCCGCAATCTTCAGTGTTGTTCCCATGGCAGAAAACAAAACATCTCCTCGGATTTGGTCTTTCCACATTTCAAGCGCATCAAAATCAACAACATTCCATATTAATTTTGGGTGAGATACAACGGCCTCTTTTCTTGCAAAAACATGTACAAAACTATAATGTCCATTTTCGAGTAGCTGTTTCACAAGAGAAGTACCTGTCGCACCAGTTGCGCCAATCACAAGAGCAGTTTTTGTGTTCATAATTACCAAACTACAGATTTATTTAAATTTTTACTACCCTCTTTCATACTTAGTTGGCCTTTACCAAAACCATCATCACCAGCATGATTAGAAAGATACCTTGCGTAGTTTTGAGGAACTGATAGTCTTTTTCTAGTGAAGCCGAATAGGGCTTATTGCTCAATAGTTTGTATATGACAGCCACAATTCCAGCAAAACTAAATGTCTCAAGTACGCGCATAGGGTAAATCCCGATTCCGAATAATTCCGGGTAATACTTGATTTTGAAAGTTATTGCCAATGAAAGTAGAGCAATACCTCCGAGTAGTCTATACTGCTTGCTGAGTGATGAATCACTATTGCTCACGGATTGTCCTCTGTAAAGACATACGCTAGACAGAAGGGCAAGAAATCCGAAGTAAGAACCGTACAACAAGTAAGGAGGTCTTGGCCAATACATGATTTTAAACAGCGCCATAATCAGTGTGACCGAAAACAATAGGGAAAGAAGCGCGTAATACCATTTATTGGTCTTAAGCGCCGATAATACTAGTATTAGCCCGAGGGTAGGCATGGATACCACCAAAATCATGCTCGCTCCTGGCCAATGCATCACCTTGAACATAACGGCTGCAATATAGATAGCACCACTAACAATCGTAAGCTTATAGAGCTGAGATAATAGTGATGCTCCTCTGACCTGTATGAGCATCATCATCAGTAAAAGGATAGCGCATGATAAGCTCACAAAGATCGTGATACCGGCACCAGGGAGATGTGCGAATTTTAAAATCATTCCGACAAGAAAAAGAAGACCGACTATGGGTTGGATCATTTTATTAATCATCATTACTCGTTTAATGGTTTATGCGCTTTATAATGAATGCAGGTTGATTACGTTACATAAGATACAAAAAAATGCAATATTATTTTTCTTGTTGCGGTAGAAAGATTTCGGCCAGCATGCATCGGGCGCTTCCTCCGCCGTAATTTTCGATGGTGGTGAGTGGCGAATGGATGATTCTTGAATATTGCTCTATTTGAGCAACTTGTTTTGTCGTCAGAGAATGATAGGCTCTTGTGGACATGATCAAAAAGGATTCGTTATTCTCATTTTGTGCTTCAAGCATATTGCCTGCAAAATGATCAACCTGCTCAAGGTTCAGTTCAATAATTGTTTTTTTGCTTCTTTTGAGACTTTCTTTCACCACTTTTCTTTCCGCAGGATCTGTGATACACTTCAAACAAACCACGCTGAAGTCTCTCGCAATACAGAGCATGACATTGGTGTGGTAAATTAGTACTTTCTTTTGATTCTGCCTATGATGACTTGTGAACAAAACTAGCGCATAACCGATTTCTTTGGCGTACCGACGGAGCAGTTCTTCACTAGTGCGTTCAGACAAAGCGGCATAGATTATTTTATTGGGACGGTCTAGAATCATACTCCCCGTTCCTTCCAAAAACAAACCTACATCTTCGTATTTGGACCAGTCTTTTATTCTATCAATAGTAAAGCCATATTCTTGTGTAAGTAGGCTCAAAACCTCTTGCCTACGTTCCTTCCTTCTGTTTGGCGCAAACATCGGATATAGATAAACTGTACCATCACTATGTGTAGAAAACCAGTTGTTTGGGAAAACCGCATCTGGTGTTGCTTTCGTCGCTAGTTCATCATAAACGATTACCTCAATACCATGCGCACTTATTTTCTTTATTAAGGCTTCAAATTCGTTGAGGGCCGCTCGTGTAATCTGAGCGCTCGAAAGCCCTGTGCCGCCTGTCTGAAAATGATTGTCTTTAGCCGTCTCTGGGTTGTGATCAAATCCGTGCGGTTTGACCATAAGTAGGGTTGAGGTGGATTGTTTCATTACGGATGCTAAAGTTATAAAAGACTCTTATCCAATCAAACGAATCATTACGCGAAAGTGAAATTCATCCATAAGCAAACATTCGGCCCAAACAATGTTGCACATCGGTTCTCTCTTAAAGTAAATCAAGTCCCATTCTGAGGCTTCTCTTTGTCCATTACTTTTAGTACCAGGAAATCGCCACTCTACGTGGCGCTGTATGATTTGTTCGAGAGTAGCTCTAGAAGGGGTTAAGCAAAGCCCTTCTTGAATTTTCTTAGATTGCTTGAAGTTCTTCTTGATTTGTTGGTAATGTGTTTTCCAGTTCATGGTCTTATTTTAAAGTTTCGACATATAGATTTTCGTACTCCCAATGATATCTTCTCGCATAAGGTAGACCAAATTGAAACTTAAACAGCTGGTTTTCCAGACTTGCCCTTGCCCATTGAGGTTTATTTTTATTATAGAGGGCAAAAGCCTCTTCAATTAATACTCTGGAGGAAGCTCCTTTACCTGGTGCTTGGTAGTTGAAATTACCCATGCTCACCGTGCCTTTTGGGGTATCCGAAATTTTTGTTAATTCACTATATAACTCAACGAACATAAAGTTTCTCTTATCTAAAACAAGGCGCTCCCCGGGAAATGCAAGTTTGCCACAGCTCACTGTTTTATCATTCTGGTGATCATAGGCCTGTAGCTCAACGAAAGTGTGTAATTCTCCATTCAGTTGTATGGTTTCGTGTGTATTTATTAGGCTTAATGTATAGGTGCCAGTATCCCATTCAAAGGAGTTACGAACACTGATAAAATCACCTTCATACCCACTGCTTTCGCATACCCCATTGGGCGCCTTTTGAAATCCTTTGATGTCTCTTGTTTCCCACCTTGAAAAGATAAGGGCCTTACCGATTTCATAATACTCAGATTTTTCCTCGTTGTGTAAGGAGTTTTGATAACCACCACACTGAGTCTGTATTCCTGCATAAAATTGAATACCGTTGATTTCGCTACACAATGGTGAAATGTAAAGGAATTCGTCTTTAGATATCTTGTTTTTGATGTTGACATCTACAGATATTTTTTCAAATTCAACGTCATTGATGAAGTTGTAATCAATATCAACCATATGCCACGGTGGACTGACAATATATTCACCAAGGAATTGGTCGTTTTCGAAATAGCCTGTTTGCGTTTGGCCATTGTTCAAAAATTCGGTACCTATTCCTTTTCTCTTATTTTTATAGACTTGTCCGAAATATTGAGTCTTACCTTCTTTTTCAAGTATGGTGAAGTGGGTCTTTTCTTCGAGCGTATTGTCAGGATCGATTTCATTTTGAGAGATACTGTAAGTGATTAATAGTAAGAAACAGCTAATGCTAAGATTGATTTTTCTCAAGTTTTTCATGATTTTGGGGTTTTATAAGTGGGTAATAATTGAATGCTGTGAATGTCGTTTAAGAACTTTTCGATGCTTTGTCTTTTGGCAAGTAAAAAGGTGTTGAACTCAAGAATGAGCTTTTGAGGTAAAAAGAGCAGTGTTTTGCTTGGAATTGCGAGCTGAAGCACATGTTCCTTTCTTCCATTAATTAAATTCACAGACTTGATTTGGTTGCTGAATTTGAAACCAATGAGGTACATGTCCCTGATCCCTGTTACATTAAATACCGTTTGTACCTTGTCATGTTGAACGGCAAATAGAATAGGGGAACAGCCATGCTCAAGGTATTTTCTCATATCGATAATCGGTTCATCAATAAGAACCAATTTGGGATTGAGATACACGCATTCGTGCTGTTCGTATTCAGAATCCAGTAGTAGGGTTATCGGTATTTGGCGAGTGAGGTCTTTTTTAGGAATTACTTTTTTGGCTACATACACCGCTTCGGATTGCTTGTTCATAATAAATCCATTAGATCGAATGGCAAAGGGAGACGTAATGTTTTCGATGCAGATATTCCGTTTTTCAAATTCTTTGCGCAACGTTTCGAGAAATTGACGTCGTTCATCGATGTCCCAACTTCGATTTAGGTTTTTGTTAAAAGTGGCAACGAGCTCCAAGGGATTAAGCTTTCTGAAGCGTTCTTTAAATTGATTTTCCAAAATGAAATGTTTTAAAAGGTTAAACAATTCATCATCAAGAGAAATATAAATGGGATTCGCTGTTTGTTTTTAGGTGCGAGCCTCTCATCGTTTTTTCCACCGTGCCCTGCGAAGGATCGGTTGGCATCCGTGACTTTCACGGAACTCTTAATGATATTCTATTTGGCTAACGCAAGAAGTTATAAAAGATTACAATTTTCTTTTAGTAATCTCAAATATTCTTGAATAATATCTTTTGTTTTTGGATATAAAATAGACCGTAAATTCGTGTTTTTATCAAGGTATAAAGATCGATTTACCTCGAGCATAATTGATCGAACATTTTTGTTTTTTTTATAATGAACTAGAGGTACAATGGTGCCTTTGTAAGGCCAATCGATTCCAACTGAATAACCTCTTTCATTAAAGAAGGTCTCGGATAATGAAATAAGTTCTAGAGGCGTGTGAAAGGAGTCTGTTCCAATATTAAAATCAGGTCTATTTGGGTTCTGATCAAGATCTCTCTGAAATGGCTTGTTAGGAAAAGAATGGCAATCTACAATAGTTGCCTTGCCGTTTTTTTTCAACTGCTGATCTATAGCCTGATTAAGCTTCTCGTGATGTGGCCAATAATAGTTCTGTAGTATCGCTTCTCGAATCACTGGGTTTATATTTCTTATGCTTAGGCCTTCATCACTTTTTTCATATAAAACGCCCATGCCAAATTTCGCCATCACCTCTTGTGAGTCTTCAGAGAATCGTTCAACATCACAAAAGACCCGAGAAAAGTTTGCTTTTACAGTGAGGGCATCTTCAAATAAGAACAAATCATCGGTATGCCAATCCGTTAATTTAAGCACCTCGTGTTTTAATGTTTTTTGGTCGGCAATGTAAAGGTTCAAATCAGGTATGTATTTTGAAGCGTGTGGTATATGTAATATTAGTTTATTCAAAATAAAATGTTTTAAAAGGTTAAACAATTCATCATCAAGAGAAATATAAATGGGATTCGCTGTTTGTTTTTAGGTGCGAGCCTCTCATCGTTTTTTCCACCGTGCCCTGCGAAGGATCGGTTGGCATCCGTGACTTTCACGGAACTCTTAATGATATTCTATATTGCTAACGCAAAAATTGTAAAAAAAATTACATATTGATAAGTAGAAATTGGAATTTTTATGATCACATAAACTATTGAATAACTCAGTTCTCAATCATTCTCAAGTATTGAGTCATGCTTCGTTTTAAGAATATCTAATTCCACTTGGGATATCGTTGTAAAGGATTCTGCTCTATTGTTTTTTCGTTTACGGTAGCCGCAACCTGGGCAAAAGATATTCTTGTCTCGTCTGCGTTGACCACCACATTTACAGGGTTGAATACATGCTACTGAAATACCGTTCTGTTCTTCTTCAGAAAAGGACAATTCTCCACAGTTTTGACATTGGTATTGATCAACATTATGGTGTCTTTCTTTTGTCCTGTATGACCAATATCCTGAAAATGTTGTTTCTAAGTTACATTCCTTGCAAGTCGCTTTTATAGGTGTATATTGACTAATGAAAGCAAGAATATATACTCTAGGTCTGTTTTCGTTTTTTCTCGAACGCTCTATTTCCTTCTGCTCATAGAGATTTTCCTGTTCTTCATAAAAATTAGCATTTGGACAATAACCATAAAGACGACTCATTTTATCAAATAATTCATCAGAAGGTTTGCTTCTTAGTTTAAATATCTCAAGACATCTACCACCTCTGAATCCGCCAACTCCGCACATCAGTAACCACTTTCCTCGTAAACCAAAAATTTTTCCACGTTGCAGGCGTGGGACTTTGAAAACAGTAAAAGAATTATTTCCATTGATTAACCGAGCCAATCCATCTTTCTTTGATTGAATTGAGATAGAATCAATCTTCCTGAAATAGTCATAAAGATTGTGCTTGCGCTCGTGTTTTTCAGTGCACCATCCGCCTATTTCTGAAAAGGGCGTATAAAGTTCAAGGAATTTTTCAAGATTGATTGTCTTTCTTTTCATATAGTAAATATAAATGTATAGGACGTAAATTTTTTACGTTTTAACAAAAGTGAACATGTATTCGAAAAACCTGTTTAAAACTCAATAATGCTATTGCATTTCACAAGCATAGAACTGCTAACTTTGTAGGACAAACAGAAGAACATGACTAAGAAATCAGTAAAAGGATTTTCAAAGCTTTCTAAGGAGGCTAAAATTGAATGGATTGCCAATGAGTACCTGGATGGAGATGAAGAATGTGTTGGGCTCCTTAAAAGCTATTGGCACAATGATGCCAAGGTGCAGAAGATTCACGATGAATTTATTGAGAATACAATCTCTAATTTTTATATTCCTTTTGGTATTGCCCCGAACTTTTTAATCAACGATGAGATTTTTTGTGTGCCAATGGCAATAGAAGAGAGCTCTGTTGTTGCTGCAGCTGCCAAGAATGCCACATTTTGGATGAACCGGGGTGGATTTAAGGCCGAAGTAATTTCTACAACTAAAGTGGGCCACGTTCATTTCGCGTGGTATGGGAATTACGATATATTACTAGATTTCTTTGAGTCTATTAAGCATAAGTTTATTGAACAAACTAATGACCTTACTGAAAACATGCGCAAGCGTGGAGGAGGAATCCTTGATATACAGCTCGTCAACAAGACAGATGATGAGCCAAATTATTATCAGCTCATGGCAAAGTTCGAAACATGTGAAGCTATGGGGGCAAACTTCATCAACAGTATATTGGAGGAGTTCTCAAAAATATTACAGAGTGAACTTGAAAACAGCGATTTACCTGAGTCAGATAAAAAATTGATGGTTATCATGTGCATCTTAAGTAACTATACACCTGAATGTTTGGTTCGTGCTGAAGTATCTTGCCCAATTGAAAGCCTTACGGAAGGAACAGATCTCTCTCCTGCGGAGTTTGCTAAAAAGTTTGAGCAAGCCATTCATGTGGCTAAAATTGAGCCATATAGAGCAACAACCCACAATAAAGGAATCTTTAACGGTATAGATGCTGTTGTGATTGCCACAGGAAATGACTTCAGGGCCATTGAGTCTTGTGGACATACTTATGCGGCAAAGGATGGTAGCTACAGCAGCCTAACACATGTTGACATTACAGACGGAAACTTTCGTTTTTGGATTGAGGTACCGATGGCATTGGGAACCATAGGTGGTTTAACAGCATTGCATCCAATGGTAAAGTTTGCACACCAATTACTTGGTAAGCCGAACGCAGCGCAGCTTATGAAAATCATTGCTTGTGTTGGCTTGGCGCAGAATTTTGGCGCAGTTCGCTCTTTGGTAACAACAGGGATTCAAAAAGGACACATGAAGATGCATTTGCTGAACATCATCAATCAATTGGGTGGAACAGCAGACGAGCGTAAAGTCATAAAAGACCACTTTGCAGACAAGGTGGTTTCTCATAAAGCCGTGGTAGATTATTTTTGCACATTACGTGGCATAACTCAAGAAGAGCTTCAAAACCAAAACAAGTGAAAACCTTTCGGGCAAACGGAAAGCTTTTAGTAAGTGGTGAATACACCATTCTTGATGGCAGTTTGTCATTGGCGATTCCTACCCAGATAGGGCAGGTCATGCATTACAAAGAACTCGATCAAGACATACTGCATTGGCGAAGTCTAGATATGAAGGGTGAAACTTGGTTTGAGGCACATTTCCACGGTGCTGAATTGATTATTGAAGATAGTTCTGATCACCGCAAAGCGAAAACACTTAAAGAAATATTATTAGCTGCAGCAGTGCTATCTAATAAGTTGAATAGACTTAAGGGTGAGGTGACAACGGCTTTGGAGTTTCCAACTGACTGGGGGCTTGGCTCGAGTTCTACTTTACTGTGTTGTGTGGCACAATGTTTTGATATTGACCCCATGCAATTGCATTTTAAGGTGAGCAATGGAAGTGGCTATGATGTAGCTTGCGGAATGACAGACTCGGCGATCACCTATCAATTGGATGATGGTCTAGTGGAAGTAAATCAAATAGATTGGAAACCGGACTTTTGTTCATCTTTATTTTTCGTTTATTTAAATGCCAAACAAAAAAGTAGTAGTGAGGTCAATAAATACCAAGGTAGAAAATCTAGTATTGATTTGGCTACAATTGTAGAGGAAATTTCAGCTTTAACCCGAACAATGATGCATGCAACGTCGCTTGATGTTTTCAATGAGGCGATTACCAAACACGAAGAAATAATGAGTTGCGTTTTGGGCTATCCAACGGTAAGGCAACGCTACTTCTCAGATTATAAAGGTGCTGTTAAGTCATTAGGTGCCTGGGGTGGGGATTTTATTCTAGCTACAGGAAATGCCAAAGACCGCGCGTATTTTGCAGAAAAAGGGTTCTCTGTGATCCACGAATTTGACTCTTTCATTTTGTAGCCCAAAGATTTCATGAAAACCTTGTTGATAATTATTTCGCAACATTTTTTACACACCTTTCTTAAACCTTACATTTAAGCGATGATTCAAGATGAATATACTGCGGGTACTATGTTATCAGTCCCTCAATCAGGCACAGTAACTTGGGAAAGTCCCTCAAACATTGCGCTAGTCAAGTATTGGGGAAAGAAACCTGTGCAACTTCCTGCCAACGCATCTATTAGCTTTACTCTCAGGAATTGCTACACCTCAACCAAGCTGTCTTTTTCAAAAGCAGACAAACGCAGCCTTAAAGTCTTCGTTGGTGGACAGGAGCAACCATCTTTCTTAAAAAAGATTGAGACCTTCTTCGGGCGTATAGAAAGCTATTGCCCTTATGTAAATCATTATGCATTCAAAATTGAAACTGAAAATACCTTTCCACACAGCAGTGGTATCGCCTCTTCAGCTTCAGGATTTAGTGCCTTGGCGTTATGCGTCTTGAGTATTGAACGCGAAGCAGCAAGCCTTTCTGATGCTGACTTTTACAAGAAGGCTTCTTTTTTAAGCCGGCTAGGGTCGGGGAGTGCATGCCGCTCTATATATGGTCCGATGGGTATTTGGGGTGCGCATGCTGATTACGCAGGAAGTAGCAATGACTTTGCGGTTCCTTATGATGATGTACACGATGTTTTCAAAACGTATCAGGATACCATACTATTGGTTGACAGGGGCGAGAAGAAGGTGAGCTCAACCCTTGGTCATGATCTCATGAATGATCATCCCTTTGCTGCAAATCGTTTTGAGCAAGCAAGGAATCATATGCTTAAGTTACAGAAAATCCTCAAATCTGGGAACATTTTGGACTTTAATCGGTTAGTAGAGAAGGAAGCGCTAACGCTTCATGCGATGATGATGACCTCTGATCCATACTTTATGCTTTTCAAACCTAATACTTTGAACATCATTCATAAGGTTTGGGAAAAGCGTGATTCAGACAACATACCTTTTACGATTACTTTAGATGCAGGAGCAAATGTTCATTTGCTTTATCCTGCTGAATATAAACAGCCGGCCTTGGACTTCATCAAGGATGAATTAATTGCTTACTGTGAAAATGAGCAGTATATTTGTGACGAAGTAGGAAATGGGCCGCTACTTAAAATGGAGCATTATGCTTAAAGAATCCTTGTACTACAGTAAAATTCTCCTTTTCGGAGAATACGGAATCATCCACGATTCAATGGGCCTATCTATTCCGTATAATGATTATAACGGTAAGCTACTCTTTAGTACTAATCCGGAAGGAAACTCAATAGACTCCAATCGAAAGTTAGAAAAATTCTTTTTACACTTGAAAGGCCTTGAAGCAAAGGGTAAGCTACCGTGTGCTTTGAATTTGAATAAATTTCGTAAAGATTTAGATAAAGGGATGCACTTTGATTCGAGTATTCCACAAGGTTTCGGTGTAGGTAGCTCTGGTGCAATTGTTGCGGCAATATATGATAATTATAGCGTGGATAAAATTACATCAGATGCCAATATGAGCAATGAGAAATTTATTGAGCTTAAAAAGATATTTGGAACGCTAGAATCATACTATCACGGTAAAAGCTCTGGTCTAGATCCTTTGATTTGTTATTTAAATTTACCTGTACTAATCAAATCAAAGAGTGAAGTAGGAACAGTTGGTCTCCCAGATACCTCGACAGGTAAAGGAGCGATTTTCTTGATGAATACAGGTACTACAGGAAAAACACAGCCGCTTGTACAACACTTTATGGAGCGTTGTAAAGAAGAAGGTTTTCGAAAAATGTTAAAAGGACAATTTAAGAAATACAACGATGCGTGCATCGATGCCTTCCTAAACAAGAAATCAAAGCCACTTTTGACGAACATGAAAGGGTTATCCAAAATTCTTTTGGAGCATTTCAAGCCCATGATTCCTAAAGTGTACCATAAGCTATGGCAAGAGGGAATTGATTCTAACGCCTACTACCTAAAGCTGTGCGGTTCGGGTGGTGGTGGATTTATCCTTGGTTTTACTGAGGACATTGAAAAAGCGAAGTCTAAACTTCAGGGGTATCCATTAAATGTCATCCACAGATTTTAATACAGAAAAGCCCTCTTTTAGTTCTAAAAGAGAACGTTTTGTAGTCAAAGCACTAGCCATGCTTTCATTGGTCCGTTGGTACAATGTTTTCGTGCTCACATGTGCACTTTATTTGAGTGCAATTTACATGCTTAATTCAGGTGTATCAAATATTTATATATTAAAAGATATTTACTTGCATATGAATGTTTTAGGTATATCTTGTTTGATTATGGCTGGGTATATTATTAACGGGTTTTATGACTTTGAAAAAGACATGATTAACCATCCGGAGCAAACCATCTTTGGTAGGGTAGTTAGTAAATCCTTTTGTTTTAATAGCTATGTCTTTCTTTTGTTATTGGGATTGGGCTTGTCTTCTTTTTCAGGCTGGAAGGTCTTTATTTTCAATGTTGTTTTTTCCTTCGGACTCTGGTTTTATTCACATAAGCTTCGTAAAAAACCCTTGACAGGTGAGCTTGGCGCCACTTTACTTACGGTTTCTCCCTTTGTCAGTATTAGTATTTACTATATGACCACAAATCTCACGATAGGTTTATTCGTTGGATACATTTTTGCTTTAACGGTGACACGAGAGGTGGTTAAAAGAATGGTTTCTTTGAAAGGAGATTTAATCGTAGGCGAAAAAAGCATTCCCATCATTTTCGGGATTCGCAACTGCAAGTATATTATACTTTCTTTTATGATCGCTTCAATGATTATGATTATTGTATTGTTTCCCAAAATTTTGGCACAAGATATCTCTTATTATTTTGGAGCTAGTTTCGCAACAATATTTATATCCACTTTTATTTTAAGAGCCTCAAAAACACCAACTCAATTTGACCGAATCAATAAGATATACAAGGCGCTTATTGTTTTGGCGATTGGATCTATTTTTTGGTATTAACGACCGTAGTTATGAAGCGCGGTCTCAGAGGTTTCCTCGAGGTAGATTCTTTTTTGTTCATAAATAAGTAGCTCTTCCTCGTTAAGTCCTAATAGAGGTCCGATGATTTCAAATTCTACGAGTATTGCATTTTTTGGGCTACTGAACGCGCGGGTGTAGAGTACGTCGTATTTGAGACCATTTTTTATTTCTTCAAGTGCTTCTGAGAATAAGTTTGAATAGGCCTTAAATATTGCGATGGATGTAAGAAGTTTGCTATGCAGACCTGAGCCTAGAGCACTCTCTCGAGCGCAATCGCAGCAAATGTCATAGCAGTATCTCGTATAATCGTGCTTCACGGTTCCCCATGCATCAAAAATAATCCCGAATCCACTTTCAAGGATTGGCATTACCCGCCAAGAACAATTGTGTGCGTGGTCAAGAATCGTCTGCATATTTGGAAATACATCCAAAAGATTTTGACTGTTGTTTTCATATTGACCGTCAATTTCTGCATCTGAATGTGTATTCATATGAAATTCAAAACCTTTCATGGTATTGCTAAGTTCGGTGTAGGCTTCATCGATGGCATTGTTAAAATTCTGCGAACCTTCTTTTTCATTTATTTCAAAGCCTTCACTCAAAAGCATACTCAACTCTCCTTGTTCTTTGAATAGCCAATCCACAGTGGAGGTGTCGGCACAACTCATTAGAGAATCATAAAAATTAATCACCCTATTGTGTAGGGTTTTGTTACCGGGGTAATACATATTTAAAATCTTTTCAGGTTCGGTGTTCTCGTTTGTATTGATTTGTGTATGTGAGCTAACTGAAAGGATTATGAACAAAAGTGTGATGATTGATTTCATAATTTAATTTTTATTGCGCATTGTAATTGATGCATTTGCAGATTTAAACACTATTAGTACAAAGGAAATTTACGGTTTTTTTATAAGATTTATCTCGTTTTTAGTATGTAGAAAATGTGAGCACTTGCAATCGACCTAATTTGCATGAAGATTCGCTTCGATGTGTTTCTATTATTTTCAATTACCCTATTCAGATAATCTATTTAAACAAGTGATTGATTTTGAATAATATCCTGTAAAGACAGGGGTTTAACAAAATAAATGAGTTTTGTTTAATTCATCAGTGACTTCTCTTAACAAAATTTATACCAAAGAAATTAGAAATCTGGTAATAAATAGTATTTATCTTATGTAAAAAATTAGGTTTTCAAGCGTATCTCATTGATTCTGATAGTGGTTATTAAGTTATCAACTTTTGATGTTTAAAACAACTTAAATCTTTTTTTCAAACAGCATAAAATTAGAAGTAGATTCGTTAACACGTTTGTCGTGAAATAATATTTGAAGAGTTAAATAAGTTAAGGAGAGATATGTTTAAAGAAGTACGTAAAAGAGATTACACAAAAGAAATATTTGATTTAAATAAGATTACTGAAGCTGTATACAATGCAATGCAGTCCTCCAGTAACGGAACCAGGGAGGATGCAACCAATATATCATTAGAAGTGTTTGATGTTCTTTCTGAACGAAATGGTAGAATTGTAAATTACATCCCGAGTATTGAAGAAATACAAGATGTTGTCGAGCAAAGGTTGATGCAGAGTCAGTTTTTGGATGTTGCTAAATGTTACATTTTATATCGTAATGAACAAGCACAGAAACGTAAACCAAATCTCTTTGAAAAGAGAATAAACTTAAAGCCGTACGAGTATCCAGATCTTTATGAATATGTGTCTGCAATTCGTCATTCATATTGGATTCACTCTGAATTCAACTTCACTAGTGATATTCAAGATTTTAAAACCAAATTAACTGAAAAGGAACGAAGTGCAATCAAGAACACGATGCTCGCTATCTCACAGATTGAGGTGGCAGTCAAAAGTTTTTGGGGTGATATCTACCAAAAGATTCCAAAACCAGAAGTTGGTTCTGTCGGAGCAACCTTCGGTGAAAGTGAAGTGCGCCACGCCGATGCGTATTCTCACCTTTTAGAAATACTTGGTTTGAACAAAGAGTTTCAAACACTCAAAAAGAAACCTGTCATTATGAGAAGGGTTCAATATTTAGAAACCGCCCTTGCTGCCTCCAAAAGTGAAGATGCCCGAGAGTATTCCGAGTCGGTTTTATTGTTCTCTTTGTTTATCGAGCATGTTTCATTGTTTTCGCAGTTCTTGATCATCATGGCTTTTAACAAACATCGAAATATGTTGAAAGGAGTTTCAAATGTAGTCGAGGCCACATCAAAAGAAGAGCAAATCCATGGCGATTTTGGTATTGACTTGATTAAAATTATCAAATCAGAAAATCCAGATTGGTTTGATACGGATTATGAAGAGCGTATTCAAGATATGTGTCGAAAAGCGTTTAAAGCTGAGAGCGGAATTATTGACTGGATTTTCGAGCAAGGTGAATTGGAATTTTTACCGAAAACTCAAATCAATGAGTTCATTAAAGACCGGTTCAATCGTTCTTTGGAGAGCATAGGGGTAGAAAAAGTTTTTGAAACTGATGAAGAAATATTAAAGGATACGGAGTGGTTTAATGATGAGATTATTGGAACCAAGCATGGTGACTTTTTTGTCAAAAGATCAATCAATTACAGTAAAAGAACTCAAAGTATAACCGCAGACGACCTTTTTTAATATGGAAAAAAAAATACAAAATACAGAAGATAAAATGCAGAAAGGACAGAAAGATCTTGATGCAGAGGTTCTATTAAAAGCAAGACGTGAGACCTTAGATGCTCAAAATAAGAAAGAGTCATTTGCATGGTTAACAGACCATAGTCGAAAATTCCTAGAAGCAGGGTACTTGGTTCCAGGTGTATCACCGGAACAGCGCATTAGAGAAATAGCAGAGCGGGCAGAAAACATTCTTGGTATTGAAGGATATGCCAATAAGTTCTATCATTACATGTCTGAAGGTTTTTTCTCTTTGGCTTCCCCAGTGTGGTCGAATTTCGGTAAGGAGCGTGGTCTGCCAATCAGCTGTTTTGGTTCAAACGTTTCTGATGATATGGGGAATATACTGTACACCCAATCGGAAGTTGGTATGATGTCCAAGTTAGGAGGCGGGACCTCTGGCTTCTTTGGTAATATTCGTCACAGAGGTGCTCCGGTTAAAAATAACGGAAAGGCTTCTGGAGCCGTTCATATCATGCAGTTGTTTGAAACAATGGTTGATGTTGTGAGTCAGGGTTCAGTTAGACGCGGACGTTTCTCACCCTATCTTCCAGTAGAGCACAATGATATACATGAGTTTTTAGATATTGGAACAGAAGGTAATCCTATACAAGAACTTACGCATGGTGTAACAGTTTCAGATGCATGGATGGAAGAAATGATAGCTGGTGATCCTAAGAAAAGAGCAATCTGGGCAAAAGTCATTCAGCGACGTGGAGAGATTGGATACCCATACATATTTTTCAATGATAAGGCAAACAACGGCGCTCCCGAGGTATATAAAGAGAAAGACCTAAAAATATTGGCCAGTAATTTATGTACCGAAATTATGCTGCCTTCAAATGAAAATTGGTCTTTTGTTTGTGTACTATCGTCACTTAACGTTTTGCATTATGACAAGTGGAAGGATACGGATGCTGTTGAAACCATGGTTCATTTCCTCGATGCGGTCATTACAGAGTTTCTAGATAAGCTAGATGTTTATCGTGACTCCGATGATCGTGAAGACCGTCAAACTTTCTTGTTCATGGAGCGTGCATACAATTTCGCCAAAGAAAATAGAGCCTTAGGGCTTGGGGTCCTAGGTTGGCATTCTCTGCTTCAATCTAAGAATTTGGCTTTCAATAGCCAAGGTTCTTATGATTTGAATACAGAAATTTTCAAGCTAATTAAAGAGAAATCTTACAAGGCCTCTGAGGAATTAGCAGATAGATTTGGGGAGCCAAAAGTTATGAAAGGTTACGGAAGGCGCAATGCTACATTGAATGCGATTGCACCCACTACATCATCGGCGTTCATTCTTGGTCAAGTTTCGCAAGGAATCGAACCAATATGGTCTAATATTTATGTGAAAGACATTGCGAAGATTAAAACCACCATCAAGAATCCATTCCTAATGGAGTTACTTGAAGAAAAAGGAAAGAATACAACCGATGTATGGCACTCGATCCGAAATAGGGATGGCTCTGTTCAGCATTTAGACTTCTTAACCGATGAAGAGAAGGATGTCTTTAAAACTTATTCTGAAATCGATCAAATGGACATCGTGTATCAGGCTGGAAACAGACAAGAATATGTAGACCAAGGACAATCGCTAAACATCATTGTTCATCCCGATATGCCTATAAAGGATATCAATAAACTATATATTACGGCATGGAAAATGGGCTTAAAGTCTCTTTACTATCAACATAGTATGAATGCTGCGCAGAAATTCAAGCAGAAAAAGGATTGTGTCTCTTGCGAAGCATAGCAAAAGAAACGCCTAGAAGAAATAGAATCTGGCTGTCCTACTGGGCGGCCATTTTTTTTACCCAAGTGTTAAATAGAGTAGCGCTTTTGGTTTATGAATACATTGATCTTAGCAACCTGTTTCTTCATGTGAATAAACCATTCCAAATGGTGACATTGAAATATGAATAGATTCATCTCCAGGGTTTTCTCCAGAAGGATCAGATAGTATCCAAGAAAAATAACTCCCATCCGTTTCGAAGTGTACCCCTTCGTTTTCATTACTCCCGTATTTAGCCAGTAACTGAAGTGCGATTAAATAAAAATGAGTTTTACTCGTAACCTGAGGGATTAGAAATGATTCTTCTCGAGATACTTTTCCACCAAAATATGTTTTACGTATCACGCCATTATCATATACACCCACTGAAGCCTCTCCCGAAGAATAATCTCCAGGCCAAACCAGTTTGCTATTATGAAGTAAATTGCCTGAATTAATGAGCTTGTTAAGATCAAGTGGTTTCGACCGATTAAAGTAATGTTCTAATACGTAACCAGTATCTTCAAGATATTTAACCTTAATAAAAGGACTTTCGATAACAATGAGCGGATCTCGTAATAAGGTATCCTCAATGCAAGTATAATGTTCTGCATAAGCATTTAATGACTCTAAAACGGTTACTGTTTCACCTTCAGGAATGATTTTAATTGCAGGAGATGAAACAAGAGGTTTGGATAGCATTTTAGCTCCATTAAACCTCCAATTATATACCTTCTGACTTTCTAATAGATCATGATGCGTACAACCCCAAGGGTCTTGGGCATGAATTAGAAACGAGTTTAATAACAACGAGATAGCAAATAGTCGGTTCATTATATTTTTTAGAGTTTTTCGGAAATATTACACCAAATTAAAAGAAAAATGTGATTTTCACCTTTAATCTATGTCAACGTATTTCGGTTTATAGCCATACAGCAATGCAGATGAATTTATTTTTTCTTATGCACAATCCGCGCCCTTATTCGGCTTAAGGATACAGGAGTAATGCCGAGCACGTTTGCTAAATATTTATCGGGCACCCTATTACTTAGTGTTGGATTTTTTTTAATAAAGTCCTTGTATCTTTCCTCAGCATTCATTAATACAAAGGTTTCTATTCGTTGTAGCATCCTCTTCATCGCATTCCTCGCAAAAAACTTTCTATTTCGTTCTAATTTTGGATTGCTTTCAATGATGTTTTGAACTGTATTGAAATCAATAGAAAAGGTTTTGGTATCCTCTATACACTCATAATAAAATCGAGAAGGTTGATCGAATAAAATGACATCAATATTGGCAAGAATCTGGTTCTCTGAGATAAGCCCGAAAGTAATCTCATCGCCTTTTTCATTGATACAATAGGTTCTTACAAGCCCACTTCGGAGAAAGTAAACATCCGTTTTTAGAGCGCCTTCATCAATAATGAGTTCTTTCTTTTTGAAACTCTTTGATCTCGCTGATTTAATGAGTACACTAGCATCTTCAAGGCTAAGTTCTTTGCTAAACTTATAAATATGTCGAAGTTTGTCAATGTCTACCATTCACCAATTTTATCTAGACTTAAAACATTGATTTTACTGCCGTCCTTTAAGGTATAACTCTTATTAACAAATTGTACAATAATGCGACTTTGACTTGATCCCATACTTCCATCTAGTAACTCAGTAACTGTGAGTAAATAAGAATCCTCAACTAGGTGATCATCTATGATGTAACTTACTTTTTCTTCGTTACCTCCCGGAAATGCAATATTTGCATCCATACAACCTCTCAGGCTATTTCTTTCTAAGTAGATTGAGGCTTGGGAGTTATCGCCATTTAAATCTGTTTTTAGTTGGGCGATACATCCAGGAGGAATTCGTTCTTTATTCACGAAAAACTGCCCATCCAAAATGGTGTAGTTTAGTTTATATTTATAAAAATGTTCGTTTTTATATAGCTCCACCATTGCTTCCTGAGAAAAGTCAATCAATGGCCGTATAAGCTCGAATTCTTGGCAAACAGCCTCTTGCTCCATTCTAAACCCATCATTCCAAACAATATAATTGGCCATCGTATTTTTAATCATTTGCAATTCATCTGAAAATAGATTTGTCTTGTCTTGGTATTTTTTTATACGCATTAAAAGAGAGTATTGCTCACCCGAACCTAACGCATTAAAACCAGGACAAGAGCAGCATTCAACACTTTGAAAACTAGGCACATAATCTCGATGAATGCCCCATACATCTGTAATGATATTGATACCGATATCATCATAAGTGGATGTGGTTTTTTTGGCAGCATCAATTATTATTGAATAATCAACAGTTACATCGAATTCTGTGCACTCAGCGGCGCATCCAAAGTCAAATCCTGGAATGCCAATCTCGTTAAGAAACACGATGGCATCCTCCATGTTGGTTTGATAAATATAATAGGCATATTCTTCTTTCTCTACTTCACTTAACTCGTCCTCCTCTGAACCACCATTATAGCTGCGGCTCAAATCAATCGAATAAGATAGCTCATCTGCTAAATCTGCCTGCTGGTAGAATAGCTCTTCAATATTTTTTTCATTTTCAACATTGTATAACCGTTCATAAAAAGCAATCAGTTCGGACTTAAGTAAGCTGTCTCCTTCGTAATAAATGTCAAACCATTTCCATGAATAGTCAGTCGAAATCGGATTTTTCTGACCTTGGACCTGCGAAGCCGAATAAAGAAGTATTAAAAGTAATAGGAGGGATTTCATATTTCGAGTCTTAAAGATGAATAAAGTTAGTTTAAAGCAATAGTTGTTCCAAAAGTAAATACTCATATTATTTTTCTCCAAGGTTGAGTTGAAATTACTGTTTTGGCCCTAAGCTTCTTGTAATGTTTTAAAACCTATGATGCAAGCTAATTTGGACCTGGTTTTTTCCTTGATTATCTGTAGTTTGGTTCATGACACCCAACTGAACGTTAAGCCCACTTTTGATGACATATCCAATAGCCGCATAAGCCCTGTTTCGGTCAAATATTTCAACGGAATTACCTTCGTTAATTTCTCTTTGACCATTGATAAATATTTCATTGTAAAGGGCAAGATAGATGGCCTTTTTCTCTAAGTTCTTTTTGTTCAAAGGAACATTTATGAATAGATTGTAACGATAGCGTGTTCTTAAATCTTGTCCCTCAACAAGGCGTTGCTCATATCGAAAACGATGATTGGTGTGGATTCGGTTGCCGAATTTCACGGGGTATAATGCCTCCTGATAAATACGATGTTCTCCTGATGTGGCATTACTTGATCCAATCTTACCGGTAGTTATATTTCCATAACCTAGCGTGAATTTGATTTGTGCCTTTTTAGGTTGGTAGGTAATTCCACTGCGAATCAGCAGCTGTTCGAGGTCTCCGCCCAGATTCCAATTTCGATATTGTAGATCTCCTTGAATGCCCCATGGACTTTCCTTAAAAGTAGTATTGTAGAAATACATATACCAAGCTCCGATTTGATCATTTGTTTGCTGGGCATTTGAAATGTTCGGTGTAAGAAACGAAGTGATTGTGAAGAGGTAAATAAGGTATTTATTCATGACTATTTATTTTTGAAAAAAAAATTGAAAATAGGTTAATATTTAAGTAAAATGTTGCGTTAAAAATAATAACTAGCGCATACTATTCCAAAGACTTCTGACCTGAATTGAATTGACAATTTCTTCGAAATCTGATAATGGGTGTAGCTGAATAGAAACTATTTTTTTTCCATTGATAGGCAGATCGAAGAAGTTATCCGAAAAGTTATGCTTGCTGTCGCATGTAACATAAACTCCTTTTGCATAATTAACACTCTTAACAGTTACATATAAAGTATTATCCTTGTGACATTCTGCTTCAAAGCTAAGTTTGGGGCGGGGGAGTACAAGGTCTTTGAAAGGCCTGAAATAGATGTTTTTTAAGGCACGAATTCCATTTTTATCGGTCAATGTTAATTGAAGATAGGTGTAAAGTTGATCCTCAGCATTGGGAAGCCCTTCTTTAGGAATAGTCAAAACAATCTTTGATTCATTTGCAGCTAGGTTTACCTTTTGATTCCAACTTATGATTTTTTCTATCCCCTTGAATTCTGAAAGCGTGATTTTCAATTCCCCACGATATGGCGTATTTAAATCAGAAACCAGAGTGATGTGGAGATTGTCTTGTACAAATTCATAGCTTATTATTACGGGAGCAAAGCTTTCTTTCACTTTGTAGTGCAGTGCTTTCCATTTTCCATAATAATCAATACTTGACCAAGAAGCCCCAGGCCAACAATCGTTTAGCTGCCAATACAAAGACCCCATGCATTTATCTTTATTTCTTCTATGTGCCTCAATGCCCATCTGAATCCCATCCGCCTGTAAAAGCTGACTCATGTACAATTGCGCTTCAAAATCGATAGGCTTGCGGAAGGATCGATTCATATATTCCTCTATGGTTGCATTTCCTATACTAGAGCGCTGATGTGCTTTCATTACTTCTGAATAGATACTTCTGTCCTCTTTCTCGGCATAGTTTTTAAAGCTTGAGTATTCGGGAAATGATTGGAAACCATATTCACTCATAAAACTTGAAATCTTTGTATTGAAATTTTGAAAAGGTTCTTTTCCCCACCAAACACCCCAATAATGTGTATCTCCATGGGTATATTCCTCAGGGAGGCCCTCGGAGGCACTTGGAGAAGATGCCCAATAATCTACCTGGTTATGGTACTGACTCACCACCGAAGGTAGAATTTTATGAAATAAGGTATCGTAGCTTTGCCATATTTTTTGGGCGATTTCAGCAGATTGCTCTTTGATTGACGTTTGTTCCCATCCCCACCTTTTCCATGCCGCTAGGACCTCATTGTTTCCGCACCATAATGCGATTGAGGGATGCTTACTAAGACGCTTGACGTTATCAATGGCCTCTTGTTTTATATTCTCTAGAAATTCAGTTTTACCGGGATACATAGCACAAGCAAACATGAAATCCTGCCAGACCATTAGGCCTAGAGAGTCACAAAGCTCATAAAAATAGTTGTCTTCATATACACCTCCTCCCCAGACGCGAATCATATTCATATTTGCATCTGCTGCTGCACCTAAAATTCTTTCATAATCCGTACGTTTAACACTCGGAAGAAATAGATCCTGTGGAATATAATTTACTCCTTTGGCAAATGTTGGAATACCGTTGACCGTAAAATAAAAATTGGGTTGGTCTAATGAACTGTCTGCAATCAGGGAAATATGTCGAATGCCAAAATTCTGTGACACCCTGCTCACGATTTCTTTACGCTTTAGGTTTACTGTAATGCTATAAAGGTGCTGTTCACCAAGACCATTGGGCCACCAAAGTTGAGGATTATCTATTTTAATCGGAATACTGAAATTCTGTTTTCCTTTTTGAATACGGAGCTTAGAAGTGCTAATTGTTTTTTCGTCAAGTTTTAACTCAAGTAGTGTATTGATGTTTTTAACACTAGACTCGATTTCAACTTGAGCCATTACAGTTGCTACATCTCCATTTAGCCTTGTATTTATGCTAAAATCAGAGATTCTAACATCATCCCATGAGTATAATTTAATGGGACGCCATATTCCAGAAGTCACCAATCTAGGTCCCCAATCCCAACCATAGTGATAGGCTGCCTTTCTTGTATGAACGTTGATGCGTTTACCCCCGGGCACCTCACCAGTTTCAGCTTGATCGTTTGCAGAAACGGGTAAGATATAGTCCAAAGAATCATATAGCGCTAAACCTTTTCTAATAGGGGATTCTAATAAAATACGTAAAACGTTTTTACCTTCGATAAGGTAAGGTTTGACATTTACCGTGTACGTGCGGTGCATATTATTACACTTTAATATCTGGCTGTCGTTAAGATAAATAGTGGCATAAGTATCTAGGCCTTCAAAATTCAATTCGTGATTTTCCCTGTTGAAGGATTCTTCATCAAGATTAAATGAGGTTTGATAAAGCCAATCTTTTTTGTCAATCCATTGGATCTTTTTCTCATTTAATCGATAGTATGGATCTTTAATAACACCATTGGCTAGCAGGTCTGTATGGACGGTGCCAGGAACTTTTGCAGGAAGCCAGGAGTGATCATTAAGCCCTTTGAATTGCCAACCTGTGTCAATGGCTTGAACGGTTTGTGGATTTTGTGATAGAAGTATCTTTACCGTGAACAATAAGTATAAAGCGAGAAAGGACTTGACCATACCTCAAATATAGTAAGGGATTTGGATATGTTATTATTTAGACTAATTCTAAATACCCTCTTTAGGGTATTGACACGATGGGCATTTGGGACGTAATTTTGTCAAAAAAAACAACATGAATAAAATAATACTCTTAATCAGCGGATTTGTAATATCTACCGTGATTTTCGCTCAAAATAGTCAAACGATTAGTTTGGGAGCCGGTTACAGCAATCAATCTTTCTACAGCCTTGCAAATGGTGAGGTGGCCAATGTGGACAATACCAATTGGGATATTGCCTTCAGTGTAAGTGGAATGGGGTCAGCAGTTCGTATCAACGGAGGTTATGGAATGGAACTATTCACTTATCCGAATGGGGACATCAATGACTGGTCAACGTTAGATACGTCAGGCATGTCGTCTTGGACTTCTCAAATAAATTCAGATGAATCATGGAGTTTGGGTGCGTTTGATCAAAACGCAGATGAAAACGAAGCTTTTGATTTAGGATGGGGAATATACAGCATGATCACCCACTATATTACGGGAGATTCTTTACATGTATTGAAATGGGCAGATGGTTCAACGAAGAAGTTCCAGCTTATACAACTGGCCAGTGGAACCTACAGTTTTAGATTTGCAGATATTGATGGTTCGAATGAAGTAGAATCGAGTGTTGTCAAGTCGGATTTTAGCGGTAAAAATTTTGCATATTATTCAATAACAAACGATGAAGTAATCGACCGAGAACCACTTTCAGAAAGCTGGGACCTCGTATTCACAAAATACGTGACCGAGCTATATCCTGGAATGAATTATGGTGTGACTGGTGTTTTATCTAACGTCGGTTATTCAGTTGCCAAAGCAGAAGGTGTACCGGTAGCTGATGCAGATTACACCGAAGAAACTTTTGAGGAAGAAATAAACACCATTGGTTATGATTGGAAGTCCTTTAACATGGAGACCTATTTATATGATTTACAGGAAGATTTGAGTTATTTTGTTCGAAAAGATGCAACGGGTGAAATTTGGAAAATAAACTTCACCGGTTTTTCCGGTAGTTCGTCAGGAGATATTGAATTCAACACTGAGTCTATAAGCTCACTGGGTATTGACGGACTTACTGCTTCACATACATTTACGTTATATCCGAACCCTTCCAAGCAAAGAGTGGTCAACCTAATCTATGAGATTTCTTCAGATGAATTGCATGGAAAAGGTACTGTACTCGATATGAATGGTCTTGTGGTCTATGATTTTTCATTAGAGGACGGTGGGTTGCGAAACAAGAAGCTCAATCTTGAGCATCTTGCCTCAGGTGCTTATATTGTATGCTACAATTACGGCACTCAAATCCTAAGGCAAAAACTGATTTTGAATTAGGATGGTTCGCAACTTTTGGATTTCAGTTGTTCTGTGCGTCAGTTTTTATGCTGGCGCTCAGAATACTGTTGAAAAGGAGCAAGAACTTGAGACAGTTGTTGTTACTGCACAATACAAAAAAACAACAAAAGAAAAAGCGGTTCACAAAATAAAAGTAATCGATCGAAAAACGATTGATGCTATGGCAGCTGTGACATTGAAAGATGTCCTTGTCAACCAAAATAACATTCGTGTTGCACAAGACAATGTGCTAGGTAGCAGTATGTCGCTTCAAGGGATTTCTGGGCAAAACATAAAAATACTTATCGACGGCATTCCTGTCATTGGCCGTTTGAACGGAAATATCGACATAAGCCAAATCAATCTAAATACCATTGAGCAAATTGAAATTATTGAAGGTCCTTTGTCAGTTAATTATGGAACTGATGCGCTTGCAGGCACAGTCAATCTTATTTCAAAAAAAAGTAAAAAAGACGGAGTATCATCAACTTTAAATTCGTACTATGAAAATATTGGTCAATACAATGTGGATGGTTCAGTTTCGATCAAAGAGGGAAATAGCGGTGTTATATTATCTTTAGGCAGAAATTTTTTCGATGGTTGGAATGCCAATGATGATTTCTTTGAATTCCCCAAATCTAGACCAGCCGATTCATTTCGTTACAAGCAGTGGAAACCAAAAGAACAATATTTTTCACGACTAAGTTATCATTATACAAAAAGTAATTTTTCTTTTTCCCCATATTTATCATATTTCAATGAGAAGATTACAAATAGGGGATTGCCAAGACCTCCTTATGAAGAGATTGCATTTGATGATTACTATAATTCTTGGCGAGTCGATGGCGGATTTGATCTCAGGTATACCTTTAAGAACCGAAGTGCATTAAATGTAAAGGCCGCATATAATGATTTTAAGCGCATTAAAAACACTTTCGTAAAGGACCTTACTACATTAGAACAAGAGTTGAGTCAAACGGAAGGCTCACAGGATACGACAAAATTTGACCTTTTAATGAGTCGTGGTACTTGGAATACAAACCATCTGAATCGCTTTTATAATTTCCAACTAGGATATGATGTTTCTTTAGAAACCGCATCAGGAAAGAGAATTGAAGGCATAGATAAAGAACAGATGGATTTTGCTATGTTTGGAAGCTCTGAAATTACACTTTTTGAAGACCTAGTCATACGGCCTGCGGTAAGAGTTGCTTATAATTCTCAATACAATGCACCTATTGTACCTTCAGTGAATTTAAAATATAGCCTAAAATCATTCGTCTTTCGAGCTTCATATGCAAAAGGCTTTAGGGCACCTTCCTTAAAAGAATTGTATTTTGATTTTGTAGATATAAATCATAATATCGTTGGTAACCAAGACTTAAATGCTGAATACTCTGATAATTTCACAGCTGATATTTCATATAGTAAAAAACGATCTAGGTTGAATTTAAATGTGGATATTGGTTTGTTCTATAACGATCTTGATAATTTGATAACCCTTGCTATCTCACCAACTGATCCACAACAGTATACCTATATAAATATTGGTGAATACAGCACCTTTGGAAACCAAGTCAATGCCGGGATAAAATACAAAGGCCTATCTTTAAATGCAGGCATTTCATATATTGGCCGTTTTAATAATTTAGCAAGAAGTTACGACGATGTTCCGTCATACAATTTTAGTCCCGAATGTCGTTTCAACACGACCTACAACAGTAGTAAACATAATTACAGTTTATCTTTATTCTTTAAGTATAATGGTAAACGAAATGGTTTCTTCATTAGTGGAGACGAGATATCAGAGTCATTAATCGAGGCATACAATCAAATGGACTTTAATATGACCAAAAAATTTGTGAATAATAAAATTATATTCACACTTGGTGTTAAAAACATTTTAAATGTCCAAGATGTTGTGAGTACATATGGTACAGGTGGAGTCCACTCGGACAATAGCGGTTCGATTTCCATGAACTGGGGAAGGAGCGTATTTTGTGCCTTAAAGTTTAAAATATGAATGCGATAAAGCATATTTGCTTTTTTTCCGCTGTTGTTGTTTTGCTCAGTGGTTGTCTTAAAGAGGAGTCTCCCGTTCTTCCACATGTTCAAGGAGATATAATTGAAGGTCAAGTTGAGCTAGGGACTACCTATGGCCTTCAAGTATACTATGATTTAGCATCTAATAGTGTTGTAAGCACGAATCAAAAAACGGATTGGGATTTGTCATTTGAATGTGAAGCAGGGGGGTGGCATGTGCTTTTGAACAGCTCTCTTGCCGCAGCAGCAGCTGATTTAGGAGAGGTTGATTTTGCATCAGTTAATAATACAGATGATGCAGTATGGAACTGGGATCTACAAACTGGCTTACTCGATAGTTCCGCGATTGGAGACTACCGCAACCTTAACCACGTTTACCTTATTGACCGAGGATATAATGAAGCAGGTGTCCCCTTGGGATTCAAAAAAATTATGTTAGAATTTAATGAAGATGAAACCTTTTCTTTGCGCTCAGCCAATCTTGATGGTTCAGAAGATGAAACCATTACAATCAATAAAGATCCAGATATTAATTTTAAATCGTATTCGTTCAACACCAATTCAGTTATTGATATTGAGCCTAACAAAAATGAATGGGACCTATTGTTTACGCAATACACGCATGTTTTTCAAAACCCAACGCTGCCTTACTTGGTGACTGGTGTATTGCTGAATCGTTATAATACGGTCTGCGCACAGGAGGAAGCAATTCCGTTTGACGAGATTACTTATGAAATTGCAGGAGTTTATGACTTTTCATCAGATATCAATACGATTGGATACGATTGGAAATCCTATGATTTTGATTTGAGTCAGTTTACCATTGTAGATAATCTAAGCTATGTCATCGAAACAAGTAATGAGATGTTTTTTAAACTTCGGTTCATTGATTTTTACAACGACCAAGGCCAAAAGGGAGCTCCTAAATTTGAATTACAAGATTTATGATAAAAAAAATAGCCGTTTTGATTACCGTCACTATGCTAGCTCATACTTTTTTAGGGCAGGCTGAAAATATATTTTTATCAAGGTCCTACTGGAAGGAAAAACCGACGCTCGAAAAAGTAAAATTTGATATTGCAGAAGGGCATAATCCATCTGAGTTGGACCGTTATGACTTTGACGCAATCGGTTGGTCTATTTTAGAGGATACAGATGATGAAATCATTAAATACCTTTTGACGCAGAAAGGTAATGGTGTAAATAAACTTACACACGATGGACGGACCTATATATTCTGGGCTGCTTATAAAAACAAGTTAGCACTTATGAAGTATCTTTTGGAGAAAGGGGCAAGAACGGATATTATCGATAGCCACGGTTACAGCCTAGTAAACTTCTGCGCCGTTACCGGACAGCTAAACACGGAAATTTACGACTTGTGTATTCAACAGGGAAGTAAACTGTCAGAGGAGTTCAATAATGATGGAGCCAATCCATTGCTGTTGCTATCTTCATTTATTGAAAATGAGCAACAAATCGCGTATTTTACAAATAAAGGATTGAGCATAGCTACAACAGATAGTATGGGGAACAATGCTTTTGTATATGCTTCTAAATCTGGAAATATGTTTATGATGACGCATCTTTTAGATTTAGATATGGATCCAAGGGTTAACAATGATGCTGCACTTTTTTATGCCGCCAAGGGCATGCGCCGAAAACCAAATAAGCTCCCCCTCTATAAATATTTAGAATCTCTAGGTCTTGACATCAAAGCAAGGAACAAACAAGATCAAAATTTACTACACCAACTGTTTAAATCAAATAAAGATACTTCACTTTTGAGTTATCTTATTGAAAACGGTGTTTCCATAAACCAAAAGGATCATGAAGGAATGACTCCTTTGACAATCGCAGTGCAAAGAAAAAATCTTCAGGCATTGACCTTGTGCGAATTGAATAAAGCCGATTTTAGCATAACTGATAGTGAGGGGTCTAATTTACTTCATATAGCTGTTGAGCACGAGGATAAGGACCTTATAGAGTTGCTCTTAAAGCATGGTGTAGATATCAATGCCAAAAATAATGATGGTATGACCGCATTGCATTTGGCTGCTATGAGCGGAGAAAATATTAATTTTATTAGCAGTATGTTGGCGGCGGGTGCAGATAAGAATATACGAACTGGGTTCGGTGAAAATGCATACGAATTAGCCATGGAAAATGAGCTAATGAATAAGAACACGAAAGATTTGAAAATTTTAATTCCATAAAATGAAAAAGTTATTTATCTATTTCAGCTTGGCAATATTTATATCCGTTCTCACAGCAAGTGATATGCCTTCAACTGAGGTGCAGTATAAGTGTATGATTCAAATCAAGAATTACAAAGGCGAAGGCGCTTATGTAATTGTATCATTAATAAATCCTAAGGGCGATTATGAAAAAACATTATATGTTTTGGGTGATGACACTGAGTGGTACTATGAAATGAGTTCTTGGTGGAAATTTTATGGAAAAAAAAGGACGAAGTTAGATGGTATCACAGGTGCCACAGTAGGTGGAGGAGAAAGGGCAATGTGTATTTTGAATCTTGACAAGGATAAAATTAATAGGGGGTACCGTCTTAGGTTTGAAAGTGCCGTCGAGAATCAAGAATATCATGAAAAAGACCTTGAAATACGTTTGAACAAGTCTAACCTCTCTAAAAAACTTGAAGGGAAGGGTTACGTGAGATATGTAAGATTTATAGCGGTTCAATGATCCTTTCTGTTTGGAGGTTCAGTCATTTTTTCTTGGCCTGCATTAGTGTTTTTTTTCTAATAGGAGCTTCTGTAAGTGGAGCGATATTGTCATTCTCATCTATTGAACAAGAAAACAGAAATAACCAGTTTGGTGATTTAGATTCATTTTCAGTATCCCAACTATGTGATTCATTAGAGAGTAAGTACAAGGAAACTTATTCAATCGAAATGAAGCAAGGTCTTGCTCAGGTTTCACTGCTTACGAATGACGGTAAGGCAGAAACAATTTATGTTAATCCCATTACCGCGGACCAGGTGTCACCACCCAAAAAAGAATCACGCCTGTATAGTCTCACCCGAATATTTCACCGTTCACTATTATTAAAGAAAACAGGTCGAATCGTTGTTGGTATTTCTTCGCTGCTTTTATTCTTTATTGCTGTTACTGGCTTGGCTTTACTGGTTAGGCGTCAGGGAAGCTTTGTAAATATTTTCAAAAAGATTAGTAAAGAGGATTTTTATACCTATTGGCATGCTCAGCTTTCAAGATTTTTTGTGCTGGCAATCGTTTTAATTGCATTATCTGGGGTTTACCTGAGCCTAGAACGTTTCGAGATCGTTCCAGGAGAGCAAGCCCCTGTGCATTCGGCAGTCCAAAATGATTTAAATCAATTTAGTCCTGTAAAGGCTTCTGACGTGTCTCTTTTTAAGAATGTCTCATTGGCTGAGCTAGAATCCTTGGTGTTCCCATTTTCACCATTTCCTGAAGATGGAGATCATTTCCAAATTAAAACCAAGGATAGCGATGTAGTTATAAACCAATTCACGGGTGAGGTCATCAGTACATTTAATTTTGGTTTTCAGCAGAAGTTTAGAGTTTGGAGTTATGCTGTGCATACAGGTAAGGGAAGTATTTCGTGGTCTGTCATACTTTGTATGGCCTGCTGTAGTATTTTATTTTTCATTTTCTCCGGTTTACAGATTAGCCTAAAAAGACTCAAACATAAAAAACTAAGTACCTCCGAAAATAGTGAGAGTGAATTTATTATTTTGGTCGGCTCCGAAAATGGAAATACAATGCGCTTTGCGCGGTCCATTTATGACCTCCTTATTTTGAATGGAAAGTCAGTATTTTTAGACTATCTCAACAACTATAAATCACAACAACATGAGCACCATCTTCTTGTCGTTACCTCTACTTATGGCTTAGGAGAAGCACCAGCGAATGCAAATAAGTTCTTAAAAAAACTCCATAAAGCTAAGCAGAGTGCCGCATTTGATTTTTCGGTTCTAGGTTTCGGCTCTCGAAATTATCCAGATTTTTGCCAGTTTGCTATTGACGTGGAGGAAGCATTAAAGAAGCATACCAATGCGACTAAGAAAACCGGTATTGGACTTGTAAATCAGCAATCCAAATCAGATTTTAATTCATGGAAACAACGATGGTGCATCGACAACAAGCTTTCAAATTATTCCGAAACGACTGAGAACACTAATACATATCAACAATTTGAAGTATTATCTATTACAGATGCTGCATTACACCCAAAGCATACCTTTAGATTGAGTCTTAGAGGAGACCCAAAAACTGAATTTGTTTCGGGAGATTTACTCGCCATAAGACCTGTCGAAGGTGAACAGGAGCGATTGTATTCCATTGGTGTTGGCTCGGAAGGAGAAATTATTCTATACATCAAGAAGCATTTTTTCGGCGTTTGTTCTCAACAGCTTTCTGAATTAAGTGAAAGTGATAAAATCCAAGCTAGAATTGTGACCAATAAGAAATTTCATACTCCAGAGGATTATCGTAGCTTAATTCTTGTTTCTAATGGAACGGGGATCGCACCATTTATTGGAATGGCATTCGAAAACAAATCAAATGCTGTAATTGATTTATTTTGGGGTGGAAAATCTGCCGAAGATTTTCAGCTTTATGAGCCGCAACTTTCAGATCTTAAATCTTCTGGTAGAATTAAGAACGTATATACCGTTTTTTCCGAAAATAAAAAGGATTATGTTCAGCGGCTAATTTCAGAAAGCCCGGATAAAATTATTGAGGCATTAAGCAACGGTGCTTCAATAATGATTTGCGGTTCCATAAAAATGGGACAGGGGGTTCTTGACGAAATAGGCGTGATTTGCAAAAAAAATAATCTAGAAGAAATTGACTTTTACAAAGACAATGGACAAATAAAAATGGATTGTTATTAGAGGATTACTTTACGAATGATTTGATAATATCCACGATGGTTTTTTCATCCGTTGTGTTCGGCATGAAGAATAACTTTTCGTAAAGTCTTTTACCATCGACCTTCTCAGCTAGTTTTAGGTTTTTATTTTTGCCGTAAATATCGGCCCAAGATGCTCGTACGAGTGACCAGTAATCTTTATTTTCTTCCCACCACTTCATGGCACCTTCACATCTTTTATCATCAACCCTTCGATAAGTATTGATTCCTTTTTCCTCAGCAAGAACAAAGCTATCTTTGCGCTTCTCACGAATTATTTTATCATTGTCTTGGTCGTGCACCCATCCCTCTTCGACAATTATATGTTTATTTCTTCTGTAGGTAATATTATAGTCACTTCGTTGGGTGTACTCTCTCCTTGGAAGTGGTGCATTCGTCTCACTTTCCCAATAAGTTTTACCATCAACATATACCCAAGAACCTTCACCTTCATACCTCGGACTGTCATCAACCTGATATACTTTTTGTGTCCAAGTACCAGCAACCTCCTCTACCTTTTTCTTGATGAAATCCCATCTATTATCGCCTTCATAATTGTAAAATTCCCGGTTTTCGAAAAGCCAATCTTGTCTCCAGTGCTTTATAATGTATGGGCTCGACTCATCACCAACTAATAGAAGATGCTGGATAACGACACGATCATCATCTTCCTCTACGAGTTGAGCGTACTCTAAAGCGCCTGCAATTTTATTAGGAGAAGGTATATACATACTGTCGCTGGAGTAGTTAAACGTCTCTGAAAATTTGAATTCTACCTCAAAACATCCACACATTTTTTTTATTGAACTACGGTCTAATTCTTTTTTGGACGGTTGGGCAAAAGCTGAACCTACCACTGTTATGAAAATAAGAAGAAATAGTCTGTTTATTTGAATCATTTTTTTTGGTTTTAGCAAACCTAACAAAGTTGAAATCGAATAAGAAAATAGGTCGGCATTTTTTTTATTATTAAGCCTTAAAATACCTTTTTTGTGGTAGTGGTAAAAAAAAATCAACCTTTTAACGCTTCCTTCTGGTATCGAACTTTTCGGATTTGTTCTGCAGCCATATATGTTTTTACAAGTCTAAAACCAAAGTTCTCATATAGCTGTCGTGCTGGTGCATTATCTTTTCCTGTCTCAACGGTAAAACGGTTAATGTTGTAATAATTAAATACAAATTCGATTAGACCATTCGCAATCCCTTTTCGGAAATAGTCAGGGTCAACTACGAGACTCTGAATATGCATTGAGGTTTCTTCTTTTTTCATTTCAATTACAGCCAATAAGTTATCCTCGATATAATATCCAAAAAAATCATTTAAGCTTTCTTTAAATTGTGCTATTGGCCTTTGTAAGGGTGGGAATTTTTTAGCACCAAGTAGTTCTGCTTCAATTTTGTATGAAATCTGAAAAACTCGGCGTATTTCTTGCGAATTTTCCATTACGTTATTTTCTATCCTCTTAATCACAATCATTTTATTTACCTCCTTCCTCGTCGGAAACCAGGATTTTGTGCACCTCTTTTCTTATTTCGATTGGCAAAAAACTCTTGCTTTTTTCTCTGTTTTTCTTTCTCGAAAATCTTTTTTTCGGATACGGTCATCGGTTTATCAGTCTGTGGAAAAGGATGGCCATTAATAACCTCTATTTTCTGCTTCGTAAGCTTTTCAATATCGCGGATGTAAGCAAGTTCTTCTGCATCACAAATTGAAATGGAAACACCTTCTTCGCCTGCCCGTCCACATCTTCCAATTCGATGAACATAGGTTTCAGATTCATTGGGTATATCGTAATTAATAACATGCTGAAGCTTATCAATATCAATCCCACGCGCAGCAATATCAGTGGCTACAAGAACATTTATTTTACCTTGTTTAAATTCTTTGAGTGCGCGTTGTCTTTGGTTTTGTGACTTGTCGCCATGAATCGCTGCACTATTAATATTTTTCTTCCGGAGGTTTCTAACAATTCGATCTGATCCATGTTTAGTGCGTGAGAATACTAATACCTGCTCAATATTGGGGTCTTTAAGAATATGCAGAAGCAGTGCTGGTTTGTTTGATTTATTTGTTTTATAAATAAATTGTTGAATCGTTTCGGCAGTGGAAGAAACTGGATTTACTGCGATCTTTTTAGGGTTTCGTAAAATTTGTCTGGATAACTCAACGATATTTTTAGGCATGGTAGCAGAAAAGAATAAGGATTGTCTTTTTTTGGGGAGCTTAGAAATTATTTTTTTGATATCATGTATAAAACCCATGTCGAGCATTCTATCTGCTTCATCTAAAACAAAATATTCAATATCATTAAGAGATATAAAACCTTGATTCATTAAATCCAATAGGCGACCAGGTGTTGCAACAAGTATGTCAACCCCTCGATGGATTGCATTGACTTGGCTTCCTTGTTTAACACCACCGAAAATAACTGTATTCTTTATTTGTGTATATTTTGCATACGCCGAGAAGCTTTCGCAAATTTGAATTGCAAGTTCCCGCGTGGGGGTCACTACCAGTGATTTTATACGCCTTCTACCGCTTAATTGTTTATTGTTTTCTGATAAGTGCTGTATGATCGGAATGGCAAAAGCAGCTGTTTTTCCTGTACCTGTCTGTGCACTACCCAATACATCATTGTGTTGAAGTATTAGAGGTATTGCTTTTTGCTGTATTGAGGTAGGGTTGGTGTAATTTTGTTCTTCCAAAGCTTTAAGTATGGAAGGAGTTAAATTTAGATTTTCAAATTTCATAAGAGAGGTTCCATGGAACGGAGTGTTAAATGAGTCATAAATGTAAGCATATTAAAAAAACCGCTCAAGTTCTTTCAAATCGTTGCTTTTGTATGCGCGTAAAGGTTCGGACATTTGTCTTAAAAAAAACTTGATTAAGCCCTTAAAAGGAATTGTCAAATATTTCCGAATAACCGGAACCGCCTCTTTATTTAGTCGATAATAATCAATAAGTGTATGTTTTCTAAAATGAAGGATGTGTTCAAGATCGTCGCTGTCCATCATATAACCACAATGAAAGTTTTTTTCTGCAAAAGTCTTGTCAGGAAAGTTTAGTTCACCTAAACCGTTGATTTTAAAATTCTCAGCAAGTAACTCTCTGTAAGTGGTTCTAAAAGCTGCTCCACCTCCGAGGTTAAAAGTCTTTTTTACTAGCAGAGGTTTTTTCTCAAGGCCATTTACGAAAGCTCTCGCCGCGTCTGAGGGCGTTGTAATCTCCATTGGTGTATCTAATGGCATGTGAAACATAAGTCCAGTTATTTTATGGTTATTCACGCCCAGTATTGCAGTTAACCTAAAGATTGTCCATTCCAGTTTGGATTGCTCAACAAGTTTTTCTGCATTTATTTTGGATTGAACATAAAAATCGGAATCGTCCTCATGCAGCGGATCGGATACCCTTATTTCATGATTCTTTAACCGATCACCATATATAGCTACTGAGGAACTAAACATGAAAAAAGCATTTGGACAATACGATTCTATATGACGCAGAAGTAATTGGGTTCCTACAACATTGACTTTGTATGTTTTCGCCTGGCATTTATACGCAATAGGAGGGATGATTGCAGCAAGATGTATAACCGCATCATACGGCTCACATATTTTTATTAAATCCTCACCATTTGTTATGTCGCCATAAATAATGTTAATCTGATGGCTATATGGCTCAAAGTGTTTAATATTCTTTTTGCTTTCACGAATAAAAACACTTATGCTGTATTGTTTGCTTTCTAAAATCTGCTGAAATACTTCGAAACCAATGCCACCACTTGCGCCCGTGAGAAGAATATTTTTTATCATTTTTAAAAGATATATGGTATAACGGCTCTTCTATTTTTCGGATAATCCTTAAAATGTTGTTGATACCAGATATGATGATTTCGGGAACGTGGACTGAGATTACAAAATGTCCAAATTGCAAATGTCAACGCTGGAAGATTCCATGCAATTAATGCAAAACCAATCCATTCAACAATTTCTCCAAAGTGATTTGGGCATGAAATGTATTCAAATAATCCACCTCTCGGTATTTGGTAGCCTTGCTTATTTTCCCGCAATCTAATTAATGCTTTATCAGCCCACCTGTTGATTGCCATACCCGAAACAAAAATTAGTGAACCGATGATGACGTGATAAGATGATGCATCAATTAAGTCAAGATCCATATAGCCAAGAGCGTAGCCATTTAGAAAACCATTCATAGCATTGAATATAATCGCACTAAATACGATTATGAGAGGCATTTTTTTATTGTTCGTGTTTAACTGAAAAGGAAAAATCAAGGTCCGATTTGCGTAATGTATTACCCAAATTGAAATCAGTATATAACTGACCTCATTTTTTTCTGATGGCCCCATTATGGAAATAACAGGCATAACAATTAAGGCGGGAAGCTCCATCAAAAACCAACCCCATTTATTTGAAATCATTCTACCCCACGAATCATTTGAATGTCTTCCATACGGAGCTTTGATATTGAAAAAAAGCAAAGAGGAAAAAGTAAGAAGGGCGGCTGCAATCCAAACGTAATTCAGAAATTCAAAACTCATTTATTAAAGATAGCGTTTTCTAAAGGAAGTAATTCGAAATGAAACTTTCAGTTCGGGAACATACATGAACTGATCAAATCGCAAATATGCGATTCGACAAGATAAAATACCTAAAAAGGGGTAGTATAATGACGCCATTGCACCCTTTTAAATGTTTAAATTTGGCAAAAAAAATCATGTCTGGAAATACAGATTATTACAATTTACAGATTCATCTTAGTGAGGAACAAAAACTAATACAAATGGCGACCCGTGATTGGGTTAATAAATTTGTAAAACCAATCATTGAAGATCATTTTCAGAAGGAGGAAACACCACAAAATTTAATTGAAGAGCTTTCCAATATTGGTGCCTTTGGAATGATTCTACCGGAAGAATACGGGGGGATTGGTGCGGACTTCATTTCATTTGGTTTGATGATGCAAGAATTAGAGCGTGGAGATAGCTCGATTAGGGTGATAAGCTCTATTCAAACCTCTCTCGTGATGTATGCTATTTTCAAATTTGGTTCTGAGGAGCAACGGAAAAAGTATCTCCCAAAATTAGCCACAGGTGAAATTTTAGGAGCTTTTGGGTTGTCAGAGCCAAGCTTTGGATCAAATCCATCTGGAATGCATACGTATTTCAAAGAGCAAGGCGATGAACTCGTAATTAATGGTAGCAAAATGTGGATTGGTAACGCCACTGCTGCTGATATATCTATTGTCTGGGCAAAAGGACCATCTGGTGAGGTACAAGGATTGATTATTGAAACAGATAACATTACAAATTTTACGACAACGGTAATAAAAGAAAAATGGTCTTTCCGCGCCTCTAAAACAGGAGAGCTGGTTTTTAGTGATTCTGTGATTTCAAAAGCACAATTATTACAAAAAAGCACTTCAATTAAGGATGCCTACGAATGCTTAAATATTGGTCGTTACGCCGTTGCTTGGGGAAGTATAGGTATTGCTATGGAGTGCTATGAGACCGCATTGCAATATTCAATTGAAAGATTACAGTTTGGAAAGCCAATAGCTAGTAAGCAACTTATTCAAAAAAAACTTACTGGCATGATTACGGAAATCACAAAATCGCAATGCTTAACTTATCAGCTAGGCATATTGATGAATAAGGGGGAGGCGAGTTTTCAGCAAATATCTATGGCAAAAAGGAGTAATGTAAAAATGGCACAAGATGTAGCGCGCGAGGCTAGACAAGTACTTGGCGGAATGGGTATCACAAGTGATTACCCGATTATGCGACATATGATCAATATAGAAACACTAATTACCTATCAAGGAACAAATGAAATCCACGAACTCATTACCGGAAGGGATATCACCGGTATAGACGCACTTTAATGGTTTTATTTTGGCATTCGCTGATGTCATTAAATAAAGAATGGCCACATTAAATTCGAAATTAATACAACCAGCGTAAATCCAACACTCAGGGAATGAAGAAGCTTGAATCTCTTTGTATTACCTGAATCTGTAGCCCTGTTTGTTGCGGGAACCATAATATAGCAGGTGAATGAGAGTAAGGCGGTTGTTATGCATACTGAAAGATTTATTACACTCTGTACATTACCAAATATATTGATGCTCGTGGATAAGCATCCCAGAATGAACATAAGCGCAAATATCTTTGGAAAAATTTTTCTTATGTAAATACTTGACTGTTCCTTCATCAAATATTTAAATACGATAGGTGCAGATAGTGCTGTTTGAAAAAATATAATACCGATAATAAATCCAGAAATTAAAACCTCGATAATTAAAAATTGGCTCATTCTACTAATTATTTATTGTTTTTTCTTAAAAAGAAAGCCAAAACCTATTCGACTTAAAAACTTCTTTTCAAAATTCCAAAAGAATTTAAATTGACCAAAAACGAATCCAACGATAGGCAGTGTTAACTGATAAATTGGAAAAATTAAAAGGATTCGGAATAGCCAATATAAAATTGGATTCATGTCATTGGGGTTTAATCCAAAGAGAGAGGTGACGGGTATTGCTACCCAAGCTGCGAACGATCCGTTAATGGCAAAAACAATGCAAATCAGTAAAATTTGGATATTCGATTTTATCCCCCAACGTTTTTTTAATTTTTCCATAGAAAAATGACCAGAATTATTTTCTCTTTTCGCCTGTGAAGTTATTACTTTTTCCGATTCTAAACGAAATTTTTAGTCCATTTGACTTAATTGTTTTCTTAATTTACAATAGACCAGTCGAATCCTTAAACCATCTAAAAAATGATTGATTTCTAATATTAAATTGTTTTGGTTTGGGGAATAAAAAAACCTACTCAAATGAGTAGGTTTCTTTTAGTGGGCAATGAGGGACTCGAACCCCCGACTTCCTCCTTGTAAGGGAGGCACTCTGAACCAACTGAGTTAATCGCCCAAATCGAGGGCAAATATAAATACTAATTTTAGAAAATCGTTAGTAATTTGAAATTTATTGATTTTTTAACTCTTCAATTTTATTTAACACATCATCCAAGCCATCCTTAAATTTTTCAAAATCCTCTTTGTATAGAAAAATCTTGTGTTTTTGGTACGAGCCTTCGCCATCGTCATTGAAGGTTTTTTTACTCTCGGTAAGTGTCAAATATAAATCGTTGCCCTTTGTTGCTTTAACATCAAAGAAGTAAGTTCTTTTACCGGCGCGAACAACTTTCGAATAAATCTCATTTTGATCATGTCCCATCTGATACTGATTTATATAAATAAACGAAAAATAATGCAAAATATCAAATTTATAAATCATTGAAACCCTTGGTCTCATTATGCGTAAAGAGTAAACCCACAAATTCAGGTCGCCATGCGTAAATCGATTGGACCAATTTTATTACTTTCTCTTTTTATGTTGACTTGTAAGTCAAGTAATGACGGGGGAGAACAGCCAAAGCGTCCACCATTGCGCGATATTGATGCGATTCAGGAGCGTGGTACAATAAAAATACTTACTGAAAACGGCGCAGTTTCTTTCTATAAATACAAAGATAAATATTTGGGGTTTGAATATGATATCCTTGATACCTTTGCCCGCTCAATCGGCGTGAAATTGGAGGTTGAAATGATTTCTAATCCCGAAGATTTTGTAAAAAAACTTAATTCATTTGAGGGTGATATAATTGCTTGTAATAAACCAATTACCATGAATGATAAAGAGCTTCATGCTTTCTCCTTACCGTATAATCATTCTTTTCAAGTACTTGTTCAGCGAAATGATCCTGATAGCATTATTAGAGATATAAGTGAGCTAAAAAACAAATCATTACACATTAGGAATAAATCCGCTTTTGTAAAGCGAATATTACACCTTCAGGATGAAATAGGTGCCAATATTGATCTACAAACCTTACCTAATTATCCAATTGCCGAGGATTTAATAGAAAAAGTATCCAATGGTGAAATAGACTTTACGATTGCCATGGAGAATACAGCAAGGATTGAGCAGTCATGTGTTACAAATATTGATATTTCAACATTACTTTCAGTTCGACAAAATATTGCTTTTGGTTTGCGAAAGTCTGATGTCAAGCTAAAGAAAAAGCTTGATTATTTCTTAGAGGATTTTTTGTATAGCCAGGCATATAAGGTCTTACGTAAAAAGTATTTTGATTACATGAAAGAGACTGACTTTTTTATTCGGCAGCAAGATACAATCGAAAAAGTTCAAATTCAGCTTTCCGAGTATGACGAACTCTTTAAAACTTCTGCTTTAAAGCGAAATTGGGATTGGAGGTTTTTAGCATCTATTGCATATCAGGAATCCAGATACAATCCGAATGCACGTGGTTTTGGAGGCGCATACGGAATGATGCAGTTTATGCCAAATACAGGTCCTAGCTTTGACGTATACCCAGATTCCCCTCCAGAAATACAAATTGAAGGTGGTATGCGCTACATTGATCAGCTTTATAATTCGTGGAAGAATATAGATTCACGCGAACAAAGACTAAAGTTTACTTTGGCCTCCTACAATGCTGGGAAAGGACACATTGAAGATGCCGTAAGACTTGCAGAAAAACTTGGATACAATCCAACAATATGGGATGACAATGTGGAGCTCATGATTCATTTACTTTCAGATCCACTTTATTATCGCAAACCCCCTGTAAAATACGGTGCATACAGGGGACCCGCAAAAACTTATGTAAAATCTATATATTCGCGATATATGATTTGGCGAGAAAATGAATAGCTTAATAATTATACAAGGTGCGACAGCTTCAGGTAAGTCCTCGCTTGCATTATCTCTTGCCAAAGAATTAAATGCACCCATTATTTCAGCTGATTCAAGGCAATTTTATAAAGAGCTCACCATCGGGACGGCTAAACCTTCAAATGAAGAATTACGCGCAGTAAAACATTACTTTATCAATACGCATTCGATTCATGAATCATCCTTAACCAGTGCTGGGTTTATGAAATCTGCCCGCAAAGAAATTGATTCGTTAATGTCTCATGGAATTGAACAAATTATTATTTCTGGAGGTTCGGGGATGTTTATTGACGCGCTCATAGATGGGCTTCATCCGTCACCAAGCGATGCTAAGGTTAGAGGAAAACTCGATGATATTTGGAAGCGACATGGTATCGATCCTTTGCTCAAAGAATTGAAAATTTTAGATATTGAAACGTACGAGCGCATCGATATAAAAAATCCAATGAGAATATTGAGGAGCCTTGAAATCATTAGAGTTTCTGGAAAGACCATGAAAGAGATTAGAAAAATCCCCAAAGAAGGATTTCGTCATCCTTACAAAAGGTTTAGTATCGCATGGAAACGCCAAGACCTTTATACGCGAATAAACCTACGTGTAGAAGAAATGCTCGAACATGGACTGCTTGAGGAGGTCCGCCAATTACCTCTTAAAAACAATCTGCTCATACAAAATACAGTAGGCTATAAGGAATGGATTCCTTATTTTGACAATAACGCTTCCTATGAAGATACAATTGGTCTCATTCAGAAAAACTCAAGAAATTATGCCAAACGCCAGGAGACGTGGTTGAGGGGCTACAAAGACCTTATTTGTTTAAACCCATACGACCGCTTATCTTTGAAAGAACAAGTACTCACACATTTACAGGACGGTGCTGAATGAAAATCCATTTTAAACACGTTTGCCCAAATATTTTTATTGAAAAACCATTGAAAAGTGATGTTTGGAATCAAGACTTTACGATTTATGGCGGCATGCGCTATCAACTTCGCGGGCAGAGTGGCAGTGGTAAAACATCGTTTCTGACATTCCTTTTAGGCTACAGGAGAGATTATACAGGTGAGATATTCATTAATAACCAAGCTATTTATGATTTAAACGTTGATGAATGGGTAAAAGTGAGAAGAGAAAAAGTATCCTCAATTTTCCAAGATCTTCAGCTTATTGACCAACTAAGTGTGGAGGAGAACATATCTCTCATCCCCAAATTTCAGTCTGGATATACCTTAACTGAAGGAAAAAAAATGCTAGAAGACCTTGGCATGGGAGAGAAGTGGAAGCAAAAAGTTGAAACCTTATCGTTTGGCCAGAAGCAAAGGGTGGCTATTGTAAGGGCTTTATGTAAACCTTTTGAGCTTTTGATATGTGATGAGCCTTTCTCCCATTTGGACAAAATGCACAAATCCCAATGTATTAGGCTGATAGAAAAACGCTTATCAGAGGCAAACGCAGGCATCATTTTAACTTCTTTAGATGGCGAAGATCAACTTGGCCTAAAATCAATTTATTTGTAGCATGCGAAAGCTCTTATTTTCCAATCGAAACAAATTCAAACTAATCATAGCATGCACTGGATTTTTCGTTGGTTTGATATTACTGCTCATTAGCTTGGAGTTATACCATAAAGGAAAATCATACAACGAGTCATCAAAACTTTTGGATGAGCATACTTTGATTATTCAAAAGAAAGTGAGTAGAGCAGCCCACTTAGGGCTTGGGTCTCCAGGTTTTTCGGCCTTAGAAATAGATGAGCTTCAGCAACAAAAATTCATCTCAGCATGCAGCCCGATTAAATCTAATCAATTTGAGGTGATTGTTGAAATTGATGATCCAATCATCCCGGCATTTAATTCAAATATATTTCTACAGGCTGTTGAAAATGACTTGATAGATATTTCGTCGGTAGAATATAAATGGGAAGATGGAAATGATTTTGTCCCAGTTATAATGCCGCGAAATTTTTTAATGATGTTAAACACCTTCTTATCAGCCAGCCAGTTGCCTCAATTGTCCGAATCGCTGATTTCAAATGTCAAAATGAATTTAAAGTTAGGACCAAAATCGAAAAGATCTATCGTCCCTGCGAGAATTGTCGGGTTTACAAATGATTTTTCATCTATCCTGGTACCTAATGCTTTTTTAACAATGGCCAATTCTAAATTTGCAAACACACAAGAGGAATTTCAAAGTCAGCTTATAATTAAAGCTGTCGATAATAAGCTCGGCTTGCTTGAGTCATATCTAAAAGACAAAGGATATGAAAGTAGCGAGGACCAACTTTTTATTTCAAGACTAAAGAGTACAATATCGATTATCCTAACCTGTATCATGAGTCTAGCGATACTAACCTTATTACTCTCTACAGTGATTATGATTCAGTACCTTCAACTGATGCTCACTGGATTAACTTTTGAGATTCGTCTTATGCTTCGCTTAGGGCATTCGATTAAAGCATTGAAAAACAACTTTTTGCGCTATTTCATACTTGTATTTTCTATAAATGCTCTGATTTCATTCATTTGCTTTTATTTTTTAAATGCAGCAATTCATAAAAGATTAATCAGTTCAGGGATTATTATTAATGAATCCATTTCCGTATGGAGCATATTGACTCTACTTATTGCGTTTATTATTTTTACAATCACAGTTAACTTTTTCACTGTTCAAAGAATCAAAAGTCAATTTCATAGCTAATGGTTAAAGAATTGTTAAAAGGGTTTAAAAAATGAGTAGGGATTGTTCAAATGACCTAAATTAACTTCAAAAAACTAAAATGAAATTTGGATTTATATTTCTTTTTCTGCTGATCAGTTCAATTTCTTTCGGGCAAAACTTACGGTTTAAGGTAAATAATCAAAAGGACACTACAGTGCACCTTATTAAATACTTTGGCACTAAAAAGTTTTATGCTGATACGGCCGAAATAAAAAATGGTATTGTTGAGTTTGATGGACGAAAGCAAGCTAGTGGAATTCTTGGTTTACTTCTGCCTGGTCAAAGATACTTCGAGTTTATATACAACAATGAGGACGTAGATATAGAAACTGAAGGTCCTGATTATGCAGGTAATTTGATTGTGAAAAAGTCCGCTGAAAACGATTTGTTTATTCCATACATAAGATTTATCGGAAATCAAAAAGCAAGGATGGGTAGACTAGCGCAGGAGCGAGGAAAACTATCAAAAACGGACCCTAAATATTCCGCATTAACAGAGGAAATAAAAACAGTAAATTTTGGAGTTCTCGAATATCAAGAAGATTTAATCAATAAAAACAAAGAAACGCTTGTGGCGAAAATCGTAAAAATGTCAATGGAGGTTGAAATCCCTGAAGCCCCATTGGATGAAAATGGAGACATTATCGATTCGAATTTTAGATTTTTATTTTACAGAGATCATTACTGGGACAATGTAGACTTAAATGATGACGCCTTGGCAAACAATCCTATATTTCACAATAAACTAGAATACTTTTTCGGACAAAAAATGATGATCCAGCATTGGGATACTGTTACAAAATATGCCTTTCGTTTTTGTGACCAACTGAATCCTAAATCTAAAATGTTCGAATATAGCGTTGGATGGATTACTTCGTCTTTCGGTAAAAGCAAGATCATGGGTATGGATAAGGTTTATTTAGAAATGCTAAATAGATATTATTGCACCGAGAATCTTGAAGGCAATTCACCTGCATTTTGGGTTGGTGAGGATAAGTTCGAGGAGTTGTGTGACAATCTTAAAAATAAACTGAGGCTGACTATAGGTTCTGTTCCCTTTAATTTAAAGCTTCGAGATACAACTGATGTGAATTGGGTGGACTTTTATAGCCTAGGTTCAGAGTATACCATTCTTTACTTTTGGGATCCCGAATGCGGCCATTGTAAAAAGACAACACCTAAATTAGAAACCCTATACAAAGAGAAGTTCAAAGCAAGAAATGTTGAAATATTCTCAGTAGGGAAAGCAATCGGGGAAGATTTTAACAAATGGAAAAAATTTATTCGAGAAAATGACTTAACCTTTATAAACGCGGCTGTGACTGACCGTTTATACAACGAGGCTAAAGATGCACCTGAAAAACTTGTAGAGCTTTATCCTGGAGAGCCGAATAAAGTAACAACATTAGAATCGTTGAATTATCAAAATACATATGATATATTCAGTACACCTAAGGTCTTTCTTTTGGATAAAGACAAAAAAATAATTGCGAAAAGTATTTCTATTTCACAATTGGAAGATATGGTTGATCGACTCCAAGGTAAAGAGGGCCTACCAAAACTTTTTCCACCTGACCCGGAAGAAGATGCTCAAATGCAAAAGAAAGAGTAATTTTAGCGCATGACGGATGCCTTTAAGCCACTGCTTGATAATGCAGAGAATATATTAATTACAACACATAAATCGCCTGATGGAGATGCCATAGGTAGCGCAGTAGCGTTCTCATGGTTTTTGACTGCATATGGAAAGAAAAATCATATACTTCTTCCAGATTCACCTGCGGGAAATCTCATGTCATTTTTAAATGGCATGCCATATTCATATTTCGAGGACTTTAATATTCCAAATGCTGAGTTTGATTTGATGATTTGTCTTGATTACAATCATCCTTATCGCGTTGGCGTGGCAATGGAGCCCATAGTCTCAAATATGGCGGTATCAAAGATCATGATTGATCATCACCCTAATCCCACTGAATTTTGTGATCTTACAATATCGCGACCAGAGGTATGCTCAACAGCGCAGCTTGTTTTTGAGGTACTGAATGAATGTCGAATTGATTCATATCTAAATAAGGAGGCCTGTGAGGCACTTTATTTAGGCATAATGACGGATACAGGTTCGTTTAGGTTTCCGAGTGTTACGGCAAAAACCCATGAGGTCTTAAAAGAGCTTTTACAAAGAGGCGTAGAGCCCCATATAATTCACGAAAAGGTATTCGATCAAAACACGAAAGAACGTATTCAGCTTCGTTCATATGCCATTTCAAATAAGTTTATTCATATTGAGGGGACACCTATCGCATATATATCGCTTTCTCAAGAAGAGCTAAATCGTTATGACTATCAGAAGGGAGATACGGAAGGTCTTGTAAATATTCCTTTATCAGTTAAAGGTATTTCAATTTCTGTTTTTATGAAAGAAAATGAAGATGGTAAGGTAAAAATGTCTTTTCGTTCGAAGGGAAAATATTTTGTCAATGAGTTTGCTCAAAAGTATTTTGATGGAGGAGGTCATAAGTATGCTGCAGGAGGCATAAGCCATGACACTCTTGATGAGACAATAAAAAAACTCATTCTCTATTCAAAAGATTTGGTATGAAACATATTGGTCTTTTCGTATCTTTTTTGGTTTTTTTTTCCTGTACTCAAGAAAATGAAAATGTTGAAAAGGAATCCAAAGATTGGTCTTTGGATCACTCTGTAGATTTTAATCAGGAGCTACATAAAAGAGAGGAACTTGCCATTGAAATATATTTGGAGCACCATAAAGATTTAAAAATGATGCAAACCGGTTCGGGACTTCGCTATCAACTCGCAGAAAATCGAGTTGGGGTTGGACCGAATGCAAGTATCGGAGATAGGGTAAATTTAAACCTTACTATACAGCTACTGGATGGTTATGTTTGTTATGAGACAGACTCGATTGCCGATCAGTTTATACTTGGAATGAGCGATGAGGAATCCGGGCTTCATGAGGCACTACAGCTCATGAAAAAAAATGAAAAGGCAAGGCTTATTGTACCTAGTTATCTTGCGCATGGGCTTCTTGGAGATTCAGAACAGATCCCTCCCCAAGCCATATTGCTCATCGATGTTGAACTTTTAAGTATCAATCAATGAAATGTTCGTTAAAACTAATTTCCATTTTTAGCATTTACTGTTATTCCTTAACCTCATGTGATTTTATTGAGCGTGAAGAAGTTATTTCTCCTCCAGCAACTTCGAATAGCGCAGTTTCGAAAGAGTCATTTAAAGCTCAGCCTCAAGTCAAGGACTTTAATTCGGATTCATTACTTATTGATACAAATGTTGTTTCATTTGTTCAAGATACCAATGTGAATGTAAAAGAAATTTCTGATGAATTCAGCTTCACAGATCACTATGAAACACAAAGTGGTATCACCATTGATTGGATTAACAAAAATAATGCACGCATACCAAAAATGGGAGAGCTTCTAATGCTTGAGTACCGTCTAAGCTTACCTGACGGTAAAATCATTGATGGAAACAATAGAATGAAAATGCCTTATTTGCCTTTTGTTTTGGGATACAATATGCAAAACAAGGGATGGGATGAGGCTTTGAGCCTGATGTCTGTTGGAGATCTCGCCCAGGTGAAGATTCCAGCATATTTAGCCTATGGAAAAAAAGGATTAGGTACTTTGATTCCTCCTGACTCTGAAAATTGGCTATTTGTTAAACTTCATGGAATTGTTTCACCAAGTAGGGACAGTCTCGGTATTAAAATATGGGAATTAAGATCAGGGAAATCCTCTGAGTCGGATAAGATTTCTAAAGTGAAATTTCATATGATTGCCTCCACCGAGACCAAAGCAAACATTTTCAATACGTACACCTCAAATTTCCCGGTAACATATACTCCCGGACAAAGAAATTATCCAAAGGGATTAAGGGAAGTCCTGAATAATGCCAGAATTGGACAACATTTATTTGTTATTCTTGACCCTAATATGGCGTTTGGAAAAGAGGGATACCTTGATCTTGTACGTCCAAATGAAGCGGTTTTTTATAATTTGAAAATCCTCGAGATAAATTAGTATTCAAGCATTATGCTTAATTTTGCCACTTATAAATTATAAATGAAAGTGTTCGGAGTACTGAAAATATTTTTAGTTTGTTTTGTGTCCCTGCATTACTTCGCTCAAATACCGCTTGATACAGTAGATTCCAAACTAGGAAAAATGGTTATGTTTTCGGACCAATCCTGGGAATTAGTGCCAGACTCAACATTTGATGGCATTCTAAATAAGGAACTACATAGTATAATGAGTCGTAAAGATATTGGAGGTCCTTTTGTCATGAAATGGGATGATAACGATTGTTATACGCGCGCTAATAACCTTACCAAATTGAGCGATACAATTTGGCTGTGTTTGGAGGACGATGGGCATGGATCATTTACAATACCAATTGATGGGCCCGTAACCTCACGATATAAATATAGAAATGGAAAATACCACAATGGTATTGATTTAGATTTGGTCACGGGTGATACTGTTGTGAGCGCTTTTGATGGAGTTGTTCGATATTCAAGAAACAATTCTGGAGGTTACGGAAATTTGGTAATTATAAGACACTACAATGGCCTAGAGACATATTATGCGCATCTAAGTAAGCTTCTTGTTTTTTCCGGTCAGAAAGTGCAATCAGGAGAAGTTATCGGCTTGGGTGGCAATACGGGACATTCCTTTGGTTCACACCTTCATTTTGAGGTCCGCTTTTATGATTCTCCAATAAATCCTGAGGAACTTATTGATTTTAAAAAACAGGCTCTGAAAAATACCAACTTATTTTTACATAAGACAATGTTTCGTCCTGGTGTTTCTCCTTCAGATCAATGGCGACAAAAACCAAATGGAACGAAAGAATACGTTGCTAAAAAATATTATAAAGTTAGGGCGGGTGACACCCTTTCTGCAATTGCTGAACGGAATAGAACGAGTGTGTCCTCGTTATGTAGATTAAACGGCTTGAGAACTACCTCAATTCTTCAAATTGGCCAAAACTTGAGGGTTAGATAGTATGTATAGATTTTTCCTTATTTGTAGTTTATGCTTGGTTTTAGTGAGCTGCTCTAATTACAACGAAGTCATCAAGGGGGATGATTATGTTAAAAAGTTTGAACTTGCTAACCAGCTGTTTGACAACGAAGAATTTCTTAAATCCATAGTGTTATATGAGCAGATTTATCAACATTCACCAAAATCCGGTGAAGGCGAGCTAGCCTACTATAGACTTGGGACAAGTTACTACAAGAGTGAAGATTATTATATGGCCGGATATTATTTCTCATCATATATACAACGCTTCCCATACTCTGTAAAAAACGAGGAACTCATGTTCTTGGCTGCAATGTGCAAGGTTAAAAATTCTCCTGAAATTTCTTTGGATCAAACCGAAACAGAAGATGCAATAAATGCCATTCAAGTATTTGTTGATACCTATCCGACAACAGCACTGATGGATTCAAGTAACCAAATCATAGATAGGCTTAGACAAAAAATAGAGACCAAGGAGTTTAACCATGTCATGCTGTACGCACAAACCGAGAGATACAGGGCCGCCGTTGCCGCTGCCGAAATATTTTTGGAAAAATACCCTGCTTCAATTCATGCAGAGGAAGTGTTTTCAGCAATGGTTCGAAACTCGTATTACCTCACTGTGAATAGTGTTGAAAGTAAAAAAAGCACTCGAATTGATGAAACTATTGAAAGAATGCGTAAATTTGAGGCCGATTTCCCTGATTCCGACAAAATAAAAGGTCTAAATCAATTGGTGGACAAATTGCTGAATTAAATACATATAGAATGAGCTACAAAAACGTAATTGCTGAAAAGACAACTGTAACTAGAGATACCATTCATCTTGAAAACAAGACGGGTAATATCTATGAGTCAATTGTAGCAATGTCAAAAAGATCAAATCAAATCAGTTCTGAGATTAAAGAAGAGTTGACTTCTAAATTGCAGGAGTTTGCGAGCAATACTGATAACCTTGAAGAAATTTTTGAAAACAGAGAGCAAATAGAAATTTCAAAACACTACGAAGGACTTCCGAAAGCAACAGCGATTGCGGCACAAGAGCTTTTAGATGATAAAATTTACGTAAGACATACGGAAGAACAAGAAGAAAAATAAATGTACGGAAAGCGCATTCTTCTCGGAATTACCGGAGGTATTGCAGCGTACAAAATTGCGTACCTCATACGTAGTTTAAAGAGACAAGAGGCAGAAGTCAAGTGTATTATGACTCCTGCCTCTTCTTCATTTATAAGCCCTTTAGTCGTATCTACACTTTCTAAAAATGAGGTAGCTACAGAATTTTGGAATAAAGCATCAGGTACCTGGAATAACCATGTTGAATATGCGGAATGGGCCGATGTTTTTCTCATTGCGCCAGCTACAATGAATACCATCGGTAAAATGGCAAATGGCTTGTGTGACAATCTTCTCTTGGCAACGTATTTTTCAATGAAAGGAAAGACCATCGTTGCACCAGCAATGGATTTGGATATGTATAAACATCCAAGTTTTTTACGGAATATTGATACATTAATGAATGACGGAGTTTCGATCATTCCAGCAGAGGAGGGAGAATTGGCAAGTGGCCTTGAGGGAAAAGGAAGAATGGCGGAACCCGATCACATTGAAATTCATTTAAATGAGTATTTCAAGAAGTCAATATCCAAGGCATCAATGAAAGTCTGTGTAACAGCTGGACCAACTCAGGAGACAATTGATCCCGTACGTTATATATCAAATCACTCCTCAGGAAAAATGGGCTTTGCTGTGGCAAAGGCAGCACTTTTGAGAGGTTACGAAGTTGAGCTTATTTGTGGACCAACCAAAGAGGAACTGTTCCATCCGAAACTCACAAGAACGGATGTGAAAACAGCTGAAGAGATGCTTTATGCGGTTCAAAGTTGCTGGCAGACGTGTGATGTGGGTATTTTCTCAGCAGCTGTTGCAGATTTTAAGCCTGCTAAAGCTTCCAAAATAAAACTTAAAAAGGAAAACACCGATGAGTTTATCGAGCTTATTCAGAACCCTGACATCTTGAAATGGGCGTCCTTTCATAGAGAGAATAAACAAAGAGTGATCGGATTTGCACTAGAAACAAATAATGAGCAAGAAAACGCGTTGTTGAAATTAAAGCGTAAGAACTTGGATTTGATTGTCCTAAATTCGACCCAAGACAAAGGTGCTACTTTTGGTGGTGAAACGAATAAAGTAACTATCTTCGGTAAAGAAGGTCTTGTTATTGATTTAAAGCTTCAAAATAAGTTTGATATCGCAATAAACCTTATTGATACCATAGAAAAACTAGATGCTTAAAAAATACCTCTTTATTATTCTCTTGATTTATTTGCGTTCGGTAAATGCGCAAGAGCTCAATTGTCAAGTCTCGATTATTACAGACGCAAAGCTCGAAGTAACAACAACCGAGCAGCAGGCATTAAAACAGCTTGAAGAGGTCATTTTTGATTTTATGAATGGAACGAAGTGGACCAAAGATAAGTTTACTATGGAAGAACGTATCAATTGTTCCGTTCAATTACAGATAAAGAACATTCCAACAATGGGAACCTTTAGCGGTTCTATTCAGGTGCTTATGAGCAGACCTTCCTTTAATTCAAGTTATAATTCTCTCGTTTTTAACTTTTTAGACGAAAATGTAGTTTTCGCTTATTCGAGAAATACTCCTTTGTACTATGCAAAAAATGCCTTTAGGGACAATCTTTCTTCTATTCTCTCTTTTTATGCCTTGTTTATTATTGGAATGGATTATGATTCATTCAGCCCTAATGCCGGAACCCCATTTTTTACTGAGGCACAGCAAATTGTGGCTAATGCACAGCCATCTGGCGCAGCAGGATGGAAAGCAAGTGAAACCGGGAAGCGAAATAGATATTGGCTGGTAGACAATGTGCTTCAGCAATTATTTCAGCCACTTCGGGATTGTAATTATTGGTACCATAGAATGGGGATAGATAAGCTTTATGAAGATAAGGACAGAGGGATAAGGGAAATATACAAAGCAATGCTAAAGCTTAAGCCTGTTGTTCAGACAAGACCTAATACTGTAAATATTATCAATTTTGTGTTTTGTAAGACTGATGAGCTGAAAAGCTTGCTTGCTGAATCAGACACAAAACAAAAGACCGATTTTGTTAATCTCTTGAAACGATTAGACCCTGGTAATAGTTCAAGATTTCAGTCAATATTAAATTGACTCATGATTCAAAAATTACGCATCTCAAACTTTGCGTTAATCGAAGATTTAGATCTCGATTTAAACACGGGATTTACTGTCCTTACAGGTGAGACTGGTTCTGGGAAATCCATTCTTTTAAATGCTTTTGCTCTTTTACTTGGCGAACGCGCCCATACCAACCATGTAGGTCCTTTCGGTAAGAAAGCAATTGTCGAAGCACAACTAAATGCGTCACCTAATGACCAGCTATTTTTTTCAGCCAACAACCTGGATTATGATCAGACTATTCTAGTAAGAAGAGAAATTGTTCGAGATGGGAAATCGCGTGCTTTTATCAATGATTCTCCCGTTGCTTTAGCCATGCTCAAAACCTTTTCAGCAGCAAAACTGATGATTCATTCTCAGTACAATACCTTTGAGCTTAAATCAAAAGTCAAGCAATTAGAATTATACGATTTATTATCAGGAAATGAATCTAAGGCAAAAGAGTTTTCAAATCTCTATGACAATTTTAATGACTTTTCTGAACAGCTTGAATCGCTAAAGAATAAATTTAAAAAGCAAAATCAAGACCGCGATTATAATACCTTTTTAAAAAATGAGATTGACGGACTAAAATTGTATGATATTGATTATGAGGAATTAGAGGGAGAGCTTTTTAAGCTTGACAATGCAGAGGACATTCGAAATATTCTCGGAGAGGTTTCTGAATTTACTGAAGATGGTGGAGCATATGCCCAAGTAAAGTCATTTATATATCGACTTGAAAAACTTGGAACCAAAGACCAATCACTGAAAGACCTCTTGGATCGATTGCGTTCCTTGGAAGATGAGTTGGGACAGGTAACCTCAGAGGCTTCCTATTATATTGATTCCATTGAAGTTGATACGGATAAAAAAGAGCATTTAACGAGACAGTGGGATGAATTCAATAGATTGCTAATAAAACATAATTTATCAAATCAAAAGGAGCTTATTCTATTTCTAGAACATTTAGCACAAAACGAAAATAATTTACATGAACTCGCTCAAGAGATTCGTGAAATGGAATTAGAATATAAAACACTTGAGGCTACATTGATTCAATCAGCAAAAAAATTGCATGCTTCGCGACTTGAGAAACGAGAAAAAATAACTGAAAATTTACAATCAGACTTGATTAAACTTAAGCTGAAAGATACCAAACTAGATTTTCAAATTAACAAAACAGAATTGAAACGAACGGGGATTTCAGATTTATCAATGTTATTTTCTGCCAACAAGGGTTTTGAAATGATTGAAATTGAAAATGCAGCAAGTGGGGGAGAACTATCCAGATTAATGCTCGCCTTATTAAAGCAAATCTCAGAGCTAAAAAAAATGCCGAGTATTCTATTTGATGAAATTGATTCTGGTGTATCGGGAGATGTGGCAGATAAAATAGGAGTTCTACTACATAAAATGGGAATGACGACCCAGCTTTTGGTGATTTCACATTTGCCACAAGTCGCCTCCAAGGCTTCAGCCCACCTTGTTGTTGAGAAAAAGCAAGGTGCAGAAAGGACGAATACCTATGTGAGACGACTGTCAAAAGAAGACCGCGTGCACGAAATCGCAAGATTAATGAGTGGTGAAGACGTAACGAACGCTGCACTCGCAACTGCAAAACTACTCATGAAATAATGGCTTCTTTTCATTTACCATACCCAAAATTTAATTCGGAACCGAAAATAGATTTTGAAAGTTCATTACTCTTCATTGGAAGCTGTTTTTCGAACAACATTGGTCAATTATCCGAAAATCACGGTTTTAAGACGCTGAGTAATCCGTTCGGCACACTGTTCCATCCTGAACCAATATTGAGGAGTCTTCAAAATTCAATTAGAGAATCACAAGATATTCATTACATAGACACACCAGACTTTGTTTCTGATTGGGATTCAGCACATCTACTTCAGTCTGCGACGAAGGAGGCACATCTAAATTTGATATTAGAGAAAAGACAAGCAATACGAGAGGCACTTTCGGGTAACAGTTGGCTATTTATCACGTTTGGTACATCCATTGCATACAGACACATATCTTCAGGACGTCTTGTCGCTAACTGTCACAAGCAGCAGGCAGATTTATTTATTAAAGAATCCTCTTCATCAACGGAAATGTTTTCGAAATGGTCGGGATTCATACATGAGTTGATCGAATGGAACCCAAAACTTAATATCGTATTCACAGTAAGTCCTGTAAGACATACTCGTGATGGTCTCATTGAAAATAACAAGAGCAAAGCTAGACTATTTGTACTGATTGAAATGCTAATGAATGCTCATCCTATATCTTACTACCCGTCATTCGAAATTCTACAAGATAGTCTTAGGGATTATAGATTCTTTAAAGAAGACATGGTACACCCAAATCAGCAAGCAGTGAATGAAATATGGAAACACTTTTCACAAAGTTATTTTTCTGAAAACGTTCAGTCATTATCGATGAAAATATCTAAGCTATATGCTGCAAAAGCTCACCGCCAGATGAATGAAAATGAAGTTGATAAGCTTAAGCTAGAAAGGTGGATCATGAAACAAAAAAAGGAAATAGAAGGCCTTTTAGCAACAAGGAGAAAAAGGACTTAATTCATTTCCAAATACCACGCTTCCATGACCATATGCTATGCGTCCAATCGCGACTTCCCTCTTTACCTCCAAAACAGACCTATACTTTCTTCTTTATCCCTTGAACGAGCAACTATTGCTTCAGAAATATCTTCGCTGAGGTGCCCTTTTCCGAATCCACGCTTATAAAATAGGTGCCCTTTGGATAATCACTTACATCAATAGCTTTTTCCATTCCTGTATACAATACCTTGCCCTGCAAATCACTGATGGTTATATTTGAAAATATGGTCCGACTTGAAATATGAATCGTTTTTGATACGGGAACTGGAAATAAATTAAAAGAAAATTGGTCTTGCTCGTTAAGGCCAGTAAAATCATCCTTAACCACCTCAATATCGTCAATATAAAGTTTGAATCCATCATATGTCCTGAGCACAAATGCCACATAAATTGACTGTTCGTTATATCCCAAGGCGCTTAAGTCTATGTTACGCTCAGTCCATTCAAAGTTTTCACCTTGTATATAACCCACGGTATCCACAAAACTTTCAGGTGAGTTGTCAGTCGTGGAAATCAAAACAAAATAATCATCTGGAAATGAAGCATCTTGTGATTTTGCCTCCCAATATAATTTATTTCCAAGCGTCCCTAAACCAAGGGGAGGAGTAATCATCCAACGATCGGCGCTATCCGGTGAATTAAAATAGGAAGTAGAGGCAGCCACACTGTCCGTATTGTTTTCGGGATCAACAATGCAAATCCACGCTTCAGTATACTCCGAAACTGTTGTTGCCGGTGTATTTAAATCGTTATCAATGAGCGTAAATTCATTGGGAATTCCATTCTGAAAATCTGTGCTGTAAATAATGGTTTGGCCGAAAGCCAGAGAACCAAAAAACAATAAAAATAATGGGGTAATTTTGGTCATATCGACATGTATTTATTTAATCAAATTAATAAGAATTTCCTTGTACTCCTGATAGACAGCATCAAACTCGATTAAGCGATCCTTCAAGAATCGATAGATTTTTCTCCAATCTTTTTTTCTAGACAAGCTCCATTCGTGGCTAACCCATTCAATTCGGCTAATATGAAGTCCATCCTCCGTCTCAAAATCCTGGTGCCATTTAGAGGAAAAGCTTTCTTGTTTCGTAAATAGCGGCTTTAGCTCTTGTAATTGTTCCCAAAAAAGCGCTTTAATTTCTTTGTCTTTAAATTGAACATCGTAAAATAAAGCACAATATTTATCATCACAATGTAGGCGTAGATAGGTGTGTTTCAAATTTGTGGGATAAGAAAGCCAATTTAGGCGAGGAAGTCCTGATGATTTATAACTTTTCATGTATTGCTTGAACCCATTCCAAAATTCGATATTCAGCTCACGTTTTTCCTCCTTGGAAAACATTATTTATTTCCTTTTGCATGGTCTGCCAGAAACTTCTCTAAACCAATGTCAGTTAATGGATGGCTTGCAAGTGCTTTAATCGCCTTTAATGGACCAGTCATAATGTCTGCGCCTATTTCGGCACAATGAATAATGTGCATAGGATGTCTTACTGATGCAGCAAGTATTTCTGTATCAAAATTATAATTATTGTAAATCCCTCTGATTTGATTGATGAGCTCAAGCCCATTTGAAGAAATATCATCTAATCTACCTAGGAATGGAGAAATAT
>CAJXCU010000002.1 GCA_913051935.1 uncultured Flavobacteriales bacterium | reverse complement strand
ATAATAAAATTGGCTTAATCATTTTAGATGGTTGGGGTATCGGAAATAAAGATGAAACTGATGCCATTCATAAGGCTCAAACACCATGCTTTGACAAACTAATTGAGCAATATCCTAGTGCACAACTCACCACCTACGGAGAAGCTGTCGGATTACCCGAGGGACAAATGGGAAACTCTGAAGTTGGGCATTTAAATATAGGTGCAGGACGAATTGTTTATCAGGAATTGACAAGAATCAATAAAAGTATTCAAGATAAAACATTTTACAGCAATCAAGTTTTACTAAAGGCGCTCAATCTTGCAAAAATAGAAGATAGAAAAGTTCACTTCATCGGTCTTGTCTCAGATGGTGGAGTACATAGTTCACAAGAACACCTGCACGCACTTTGTGAGCTATCAAGGGATTTAGGTATGTCAAAAGTCTTCATACATGCATTTACGGATGGAAGAGATTGCGATCCTAAAAGTGGCCTGGGGTTCATTAAGAAGCTTGAAACCTTCATTAAAGATGGGCCTGTTAAAATAGCAACGGTAATTGGACGGTATTTTGCAATGGACCGAGACAATCGATGGGAAAGAATCAAAAAAGCATATTCCTTAATGACCCATGGAATTGGAGAGCAATTTAGCAATGCCTCTTTAGCGATTGAAAGTGCATATAATCAATCAATAACAGACGAGTTTATTGAACCGACGGTAATAAACCAAGATGGACTTATTGAAGAAGACGACATAGTAATTTGTTTTAACTTTCGATCAGACCGGCCAAGAGAAATAACGAGCGCCTTGACTCAAAAAGATTTTCCTGAGTTTGAGATGAAAAAAATGAACCTCTATTATTGTTGCATGACCCGCTACGATGAGTCATTTAAAGGTCTTCATGTATTATTCGAGAAAGATAACTTATTGAATACACTTGGTGATGTAATAGCCGCAGAAGGCAGAACACAAGTACGAATTGCCGAAACAGAGAAATACCCGCACGTGACATTTTTCTTTAACGGGGGTCGTGAAGCTCCTTTTAAAAACGAGCATAGGATTTTAGTGAACTCACCGAAAGTAGCAACTTATGATTTATTGCCTGAGATGAGTGCGGTTGAAGTAAAGGATCAAATTGTATCCTACATGAAATCTAAGGAGCCGGACTTTATATGTTTAAATTTTGCGAACCCAGATATGGTTGGACATACAGGTGTGTTTTCTGCTATTGAAAAAGCCGTAGAAACTGTGGATACTTGCTTGAAAAATATTATCGACGAAGGTATAAAAATCGGATATGAATTTATTGTTATTGCAGACCACGGAAATGCTGACCTTGCGGTCAATCCTGACCAGACTCCCAATACCGCACATACCACAAACCCTGTTCCCATCATCTTTATCTCAAATAATCAAAAACTGAAGGTGAAGAATGGAAAACTCGCGGATATTGCGCCGTCAATACTGAAACAATTACAAATTGTGCCTCCCAAGGAAATGGATGGTGAAAGTCTTATTTACTCCATATAGAGCAAGGTAGACCTAGTGATTATGCATTATTCATAAAATTTTCTAATTTAGAATACATGTATAGTCCAACCAAAGCAGATATTCCCAAGGAGGGTTTTTTAGGATTCAAAGAAAACTGGAGAAATGATGTTATTGCATCTCTAAGTGTAGCACTTGTTGCTTTACCGCTATCAATGGCTATTGCCATAGCCTCGGGTGTTCAGCCACTATCCGGCCTGCTCTCATGCGTAATTGCGGGCTTAGTCACAACTTTTTTTAGGAGTGGTAGGTTGACAATAAATGGACCTGCTGCGGGAATGATTACTGTAATTTTTGGAGCAATTGTATCCTTAGATGACGGAAGTGGCCATGCCTTCAATTATGTTCTAGCCGCGATTGTCGTTTCCGGTCTTTTACAGGTCATACTTGGATTGTTAAAACTTGGTCGTATCGCAGAAATATTCCCATCATCAGTGATTCACGGTATTTTAGCTGCGATTGGCGTAATTATTTTTGCCAAACAAATGCATGTTGCCATTGGGACGAGTTCAAATGCAGGAAACGCCATTGGTATTTTAAAAGATCTCGTAGATCAATTACCAAACGCAAACCCTTACATTGCGCTCATTTCTGTCATTGGTATTTTTTTATTGTTTTTCCATGCAAAAATAAGCTACAAGGTCTTTCATATTATACCAGCACCTGTTTGGGTTGTGGCTATTTCGGTTTCCATTGTTTTGCTATATAACTACTTAGATGTAAATCAAGTAGAGGTGATGGGTATTGCATTTGAGAAACCTACAAACTATTTGATGTCGATTCCGGCTGACCTTACAGAAGTATTTTTATTCCCAGATTTTTCTCGCATCAATACCGGCGTATTTTGGTTGGTGGTATTGTCTATGACTATTATCTCATCTATTATAAGTTTAGCCGCTGCAAAAGCAATAGATAAGCTAGATCCATACAAAAGAAAAACAAACCTGAATAAGGATCTTATGGGCTTGGGAGCAAGTACAATGGTGTCAGGAATGCTTGGAGGGCTCCCGATTCTCAATGTTATTGTAAGAAGCACAGTAAATGTTCAAAACAATGCAAAGACCAAATGGTCAAACTTTTTCCATGGATTTCTTGTGCTTTTCTTCATTGTCCTGCTTCAGCCAATAATGAACATGATCCCCCTAGCGGCATTGGCTGCGGTTCTTGTTTTTGCGGGAATTAAACTTGCTTCACCTAGGGTATTTAAGGACGTCTACAAAGAAGGGGTTGAACAATTGGTTTTTATGGTTTCAACACTCCTATTTACATTGTATAATAATCTTTTGTTTGGTCTTATTGCAGGTATTATCGTTACTTTAATCACGCATATTCTTATTGCTCGAATATCCGTTCCGCAGTTTTTTCTTTATGTGTTTTCACCTGGAAACATAGAATTCAAAAAAACAACTGGGAATTTAGAACTTCGCATTCGTGGGGTTGCAAATTTCATGACTCTCCTGAAAATTTTAAAAAAACTGGAAGATGTTCCAGATAAATCGAACCTTAAAATAAACTTTGCCGGTGCCAAAATTATTGACCTAACTGTTCAAGAAGCCATCGATGATTTCAAACGAAACCACGAACTTTCAGGTGGAAGCGTAGAGATTGTGGGGCTTCACAAACATATCTCTTCAACTCCACACAAATTTGCGCTCAAAAGTAGTATTGCACCCGTTGCCCAAAAGGCATCTCCAAGACAGAATAAGTTCAAGTGGCTGGCGGCTGAAAACAAATGGGCTTACACACTAGGACAAGACAATAGCTTTAAAAATCTAGAAAGTTTTCATTTTTTCGACTCGCGACCCATTGAGTATAAAGAAAATATAATCAAAGGATCCTATCTTGAGGGAGCAGCAGAATGGGAACTTACAGATGTAACATTTTCAGAAGGTGCTATGCTTGCACGAGAGGTCTACCATTGTACTGTTCAAATTTCAGATTTACCCTCCAAGGCCCCCACTTTTGTGCTACGTAGAGAGGAATTTGTTGACCGATTTATTGACCGAGTGAGGGTCTTTGGTTCCATGGGTGATATTGATTTTAAGGAAAATCCCGAATTTTCCAAATTCTATTTCCTTAAGGGAGCGAATGAATCCGAAATACGAGCTTATTTTAAGCCAGAGGTATTGGAGTTTTTAGTCGATAACCCTATTTACCAAATAGAATGTAATGGTGATAAAATTTTAGTTGTTTGCCCTGTTGGTGTTACAAGTATTCCTGAAATTGAACGGCAAATTAAAAACATTGAAAAGCTTATTGATATTCTCAATGACTTTCATGGAAACGGTTAATCTTAAGTAAGTTTGAAGAGTCCAGTTATTGTTAAGCCGTTTACATTTGCTGCGATTCTTTTAATCTGTATAACATCCTGTGTTCCCTTTAAAAGTATATTTCTTGGGCACCCCGACCAGAATGACGCCTACCGATTTAACCGAAATGTAATCTATCCCAAAAAAACTAATTTTAAATTTGACAAACTGTCAAACAATCTTTTGATACAGGTCAACGATTGGACAAGTGACCTTCCCGAATCCAAACCCATTGAAGATCTATGTGCTAGCCACGAGGTAAGAGAGCTCATAATTATTAAAAATGACACCATTCTCTTTAATTATAAAAACAACGAACAGTCAAACGAATTACATAGCTCTTACTCAATGTCAAAATCCGTCGTTTCCTGTCTTATCGGGATGGCTATAGATGATGGTTTCCTCGAAAGTGAGGACCAATATGTCAAAGCATATTTACCTGAATTAATTCAAAATAAAAATTCGGCTGCCCTTACAATAAAACACCTCCTAGACCATACCTCAGGAATACAAAGTTCGTTGGCTATGGATGGACGAATGTACTATGGAAAGGATATCCAAAAAGAAATAAAAAAGGTGCGTTTTAAATGTGCTCCTGGCGAAAGGCAGGAGTACCTAAATGTTAATACACAAATACTAGGACTCATATTATCAAAAGCTGTAGGAAAAAGTATAAGCGAGTACGCCAAAGAACGACTTTGGCATCCAATAGGAATAAGTAACGAAATACGATGGTCGACAGATAAAAAAGGAGTCGAAAAAGCGTTCTGTTGTATCTCAGCAAGCACATTAGACTATGCAAAATTCGGAAGGCTTTACTTAAACGGTGGATTATGGGATGATAAAAGAATTCTAAGTGAATATTGGTTTAATCAATCGATAAGAAGAGACACAAGCGATGGAAGCAGTTTTAACTTTAATTATTCATGGCATATAGGGCTTAAAAAATATGGCGACTTTATGGCCATTGGTTTGTACAAGCAGCACCTTTATATATATCCCGAAAAAGGAATCATTATTGTTCTCAATAATGACCGTGAAAACGAACTTGACGCCGAACGCGTTAATTGGTGGAATGTCTTTAGACAAATCGCTGATCAACTCTAAACAATACACTTTATTTTATGATAATACCCGGAAGGCCCAAAGGGGTAATCAGGCTCATATTGGATTCTAAAATTGATTCGGCGGGAAATACAAAACGTTTGTCATACATGACACCATCAACCCAAAAACTCACCCAATACTCGTTGGATAAGCCGAATAATTCTGGCATGATCGGTTCAATTTTAGCTGCTTCATTTGGCAAAAGAACTTCTATTGTATGGCGCAGCGTAGAGGTCCTTATGGTTTCCCCTGTTTGCGTATTTTCTCCATAACCCGTACTTGCGATAATGATACCTTCCATAATATCATCTCTATTGCTGAGCAAATAAGCATAATAACTCAATTCACCTTCAACAACAGACTGAACAATCGCAACAGCAACATTTTCAACTTTCGGACCTTTGATACTTTCTTTCATTTCTGCATGCGTTCTGCAACAACTCGGTCTGCAATCTTTAAATACTCGAATAAATCAACAGTGTGGCCTAATTTTTCATCATTTTGTGCCCTAAAAGAACTATCGCTGACATGGGCTGAAGGAATTTTATAGTGGGCTCCTCGCCTTTCTCCTAAACGGACAATGACTCGGTTTTGAGCAGGAATTACAATGACATATTGCCCCTTGAGTCCGCGAAAATAATGAACAGGATTTCCTTGGTTTTTATAGACCCAAATATGCCAGCCATAACGCATATTAAATACATCATCATCTGTCTTCAATTTTGGTGTTTTTACCATTTCTTTCAAGAAGGAGTTAGAAATAATTTGCTCACCATTTAGCTTTCCATCATGCAAAACTAACTGACCAAGGAGGGCAAAATCCCGAGCCGAAGCATACAAACAACAGAAAGCTTTTTCATCGCCATCTTCCCTGTCAAGACTCCAATAAGCATTGCTACCCGCACCTATTGGCTCCCATAATTTGGCATGCATATAATCAGTGAGCGTAAGTCCAGTAGCCTTCTCTAATATAAAACCTAATATCTGTGAATTTCCACTTTGGTAATGAAACCGCTTACCAGGTTCTTCAACCATTTTTAAACGAGTCACTAAGCCATATAGGTCTGAACCATAATAGCCCTCGGCTGCCTCAGATAGTGGATTCTTCCCGCTCTCCTCCCAGTCAAAACCAGCCGACATTAAAAGAAGGTGTCGTATTGTCAAAATATCACGTCCATTGGTTAGAAACTCTGGCAAATACGTGGAAACGGGCTCATCAACGCTTGGAATCTTCCCCTCCTCGATGGCTATACCAATAAGCAATCCTATAACCGTTTTTGAGGCGGAAAAAGAGTTCGACACTTGACTCTCTGAATGGTCGCCCCAATACTGCTCATGCAACAAGGTGTCATTCTCAAAAATCAATAATGCCCTGGTATCAATGCTGCCTAGGTATGCCTCTTCACTTTCAGTGAGCACGACATTATCTCCTAACTTCACCTTAATTTTATTTGGTTCAGTTGATTTTTCAATTGTATTGACGGGAAAAACATCCAAATCATAAATCCCTGGACCAGTTTTACCAATTAAATACGTTTTACTAATTCCAGAGTATAAATAAAATCGGCTAGATAACAGTATAAAAATATTCACACACAAAACCAGAGTTAGTAGGATGTAGCAAGCATACTTTATAAGTCTTTTCATCTTTATAAACTCATTAATTAGAGCACTCTAAAACCAAATAAATCTTTTAGCTCCTGAAGCAAAATGGATTGAACCTCATTAAGATCAAGTGGAGAACCGAGCTCCTCTTGCATGGAAGTTACCGCTTTATCTTCTATTCCGCAAGGAACAATATTCGAAAAGTAGTCCAGATTCGTATTTACATTGAAGCCTATACCATGCATTGTAACCCAACGAGACGCCTTGACACCCAAAGCACATATTTTTCGTTCATTCGATGTTCCAGGTTCAAGCCAAACACCAGTCATACCGTCAAGCCTTTCACCTTTTATACCATAAACAGCAATCGTCTTGATGACCGCCTCTTCGAGAAATCTCATATATTGGTGAATATCCGTAAAAAAATGCTCTAAATCCAATATTGGATATACGACCAGTTGTCCTGGACCGTGATAGGTAATATCTCCACCTCGATTAATTTTATAAAATGTTGCCTTTTTTTCAGCGAGCTGAGTTTTATCTAGCAATAGGTGTTCATTTTTACCACTCTTTCCTAAAGTATAAACATGGGGGTGCTCACAAAACAATAAATGGTTGGTTGTTGGGCCACTAGATTCTCCCTTGCGAACAGCTATCTTGTGATCAATCGATTGCTTGAACAACTTCTCTTGATAATCCCATCCTTCTTGATAATCAATAAGGCCAATGTCGTGAACGAAAACTCTGGGTTTCATCATTAAAACTTCGACAATTCCCCCTTCAAATAATCAATTATTTCTATATCAATAATATCAGCTCCATTCATTTCACACAAGTAATAGGAGGCCCAATCAACAATATTTATGAGGTAAATAGACCGCTCAATAAACGAATCTCCTTTGGCTGAAACATCTAATACTTTTCCACATTTCTTCTCGATGGCCGCCTTAGAAATTTCAAACCTCTTATGATTTCTCGGATGCAAATCACCGGTGTTAAAAAATATTGGTGCAAATCTCTCATCACCACCAGTCCATCCCACGAGCTCGTTGTGATTCATTTCAGGAATAACATGGTGCCACCCTAAATATTTTGAATTCTCATTAAACTGCTGTCGCGCGCGAACAATCACACCCTCATATTTGGTTTCGGCATAATATACCCCGACCTTTCCGAATAGATGTTCAGCCATTTCTTTTGCCAAAGCATGTATTTCTTCCTGGTTTGACTCAATATACGATCCTGCCCTTAGCATTTCGCCTTTGTGGTCAGAAACAAAACCTAGCTTATTAAATATATGTAACAACTGAATCAAAGAATAAGCAAGTGCACTTCTCGGTGGGTTACCTCCAGGCACGATAATACAATCATATCCATACTTCTTACAAAACTCCTCCAACCTTCCACCACTGCATATTCCAATGATATGACAACCTCTTGTCCTCGCTTCTTCGATTGCAATTGTAGTTTCTTCAGTATTTCCTGAATAACTAGAACCAATGACTAATGTGTTTTGATTAACACAACCCGGTAATGTATAATCGTTGACCAATGATACGGGTACCATTAATTCATCTTGAAGCCAATTGGCAACCATTTTCGCACCAATACCTGATCCCCCGAGACCGCACATCATAATGTTTTGAATCTTATTCGTTGGTTTCCTCAATTCTGAGGCTTCAGCAATAGCAATTGCTTCTTTTATATTATCGGGAAAAGCGTGAATTAAATCTTTCATTTACTATAATTATAAAGGTATATTTCCATGTTTTTTTCGGGGCAATGACTCATTTTTATTTTCAAGCATTTTAAATCCTGAGATCACTCTACCTCTAGTTTCACTTGGGAAAATAACCTCATCAACTATGCCTCTCTCAGCTGCCCTGTAAGGGTTCGCAAAAAGCTCCGCGTACTCAGCTTCCTTTTCAAGCCATTTTTTTTGTGGGTCATCACTATTTGCAATTTCCCTTTTAAATATGATCTCAGCGGCTCCTTTCGCACCCATGACAGCAATTTCAGCGCTTGGCCAGGCAAAATTCAGATCAGAACCGATGCTTTTTGAATTCATCACATCAAAAGCTCCTCCATAGGCCTTACGAGTTATTACCGTAATTCTTGGAACAGTGGCCTCAGAAAAAGCGTATAATAATTTGGCTCCATGCGTAATAATCCCTCTCCATTCTTGATCGGTTCCTGGTAGAAAACCTGGAACATCCTCAAATACGAGTAAAGGAATATTAAACGAATCACAAAATCGCACAAACCGAGCCCCTTTTCGAGACGAATCGATATCCAAAACTCCAGCAAGAGATGCAGGTTGATTGGCAACGACGCCTATGGTTCGTCCCTCAATACGTGCAAATCCAACCACTATATTTGTTGCAAAGTCCTTGTGTACCTCGCGAAAAGAATCATCATCAATAACACAATCGATTACTTTTCTAATGTCATAAGGTATACTTGAATTATCAGGCAGTATTTCAGCGATTGCTGCTTCTTTTTTAGCATTAAAAGAATAAGTACTTGGGTAAGGAGCCTCCTCTTCAGCATTTTGAGGAAGGTAGCTCATCAAATCTCTAACGTTTTTAAGACACTCTACATCATTGCCCGAGGTAAAGTGGTTCACTCCTGACTTTTCCGCGTGCGTCTTTGCACCACCGAGGTCTTCAGAGGATACTTCTTCATGGGTAACTGTTTTGACCACATTTGGTCCTGTTACAAACATGTACGAGGTGTCCTCAACCATGAAAACAAAATCTGTTAAAGCTGGAGAGTATACCGCACCACCTGCACAAGGTCCCATAATTACAGAAAGCTGAGGTATTACACCTGAAGCTCTGGTATTTCTGTAGAAAATATCTGCATATCCTGCAAGGGACACCACTCCCTCTTGTATCCTAGCTCCACCAGAATCATTAAGTCCGATAAGCGGGGCTCCATTTTTGAGGGCCATATCCATTATTCTACAAATTTTTGCAGCATGGGTTTCTGAAAGAGAACCCCCGAGAACCGTGAAGTCCTGCGAGAACACATAGACCAACCTTCCATGTATTGTTCCATATCCTGAAACAACACCGTCTCCAGGTATTTTCTGCTTATCAAGACCAAAGGCTGTTGCCCGATGCTCGACGAATCCGCCTATTTCGTGGAAGCTAGATTCATCCATAAGAACAGCAATACGTTCTCTTGCACTTAACTTTCCCTGTTGATGTTGACGTTGAAGACGTTCTGCACCTCCTCCCTCATAGGATTTACTTCTTTTTTTATGTAACTCGTTATTTTTATCCATATGTCAATATAGGTTAACAAAAATAAGGTAAAATTTAAATTAAGCTTCGAAATACAATCGCTTCATGCCATATTTCTGTAGATCCAAAAAGGCTGTACAAAAAGCATTAAAATCAGAAGTACAACAAGAGCAGTCTCGGATACTGAAAAAAGGCATGACCCAAATATTAGAATCGACCAAAACACAATTCTAACCAATCCGACAAGCTGACTATTTTTCAAAATTTCAAAACGTACGTTCTGAGGAGTCCCCACTTTTTTCTCATTCCGAAGACGGATTACCTCATTAAAAAAAAGTAATGGAAGCAACAAAAAGCCTTGTGCAATTCCCAGCTCTTGATAACTCAAAAATGCCCATATTTCGTCCGTAAAAATTATTGGTTTTAGACTAACATAAGACAGAAAGTGTAAGAGCGCTATTTCTAAGCCAGCCAAGGCTACACTTTTTACAAAAAATCCTTTGGGAAAAATAATTGAAGGTAAAAGTGCTAATTTTTTGTTCAAAAAAAGTGTCCTAATTACCAAATCAAAAAGAAAGAATAGAGCAATAAAATAAAACCCCCAATCCCAAAATAAAAATCCTACCAAAGGAAGCATAGCATCGCCAAGAATGGCGCTGATTATTTCGACTTTTTTCACAATTTACCTTTGATTTCAGCTGCGTATTCCCTCGCTAAATTTTGGTTTTCAACAAAGGTACTAAGTGACATAAAAGGCCCTCTATCTTCAGGTAAAATTGAAAGTGCCTTAGCATAGCTCTTCAATGCTCTCGTATATGCCTTTTTTTCGGCATAAATGACACCCATGTTGACATATGCATCTATGTGACTGGGGTCAATGGAAACAACTTCCCGATACATGTTCAAAGCACTGTCTAACTCACCATATTTTTTCTGATAAATCTGACCCATCTGACAATATGCTTCACTGTATAAAGAGTCAAGCTCTTGCATCTCCTTATAAACTTGCATTGCCAATCGCTCTTTACCAAATAATCCATAAGCATAAGCCAAAGCATATTTATAATCAATGTTCTTCGGTTCTAATTGAACAGCTGAGAGAAAATGATCAACACAACGTGAATTGTTCCTCTGCTGAAATAAAATCCCCAATTCAATATAAATTTCTGGCCTATCCGGGTAATATTGACTCACGCGTGCGTAGGTGTTTATTGCAGAATCCATATATACTTGAGAGAGCTTTTGAGATCCATCCTCCCCATTCAACGCAGCAGACAAAACTTTATACATACTCCCTTTTAATACATGTGCGTCGAAAAATTTTGGAGCTTGTTGAAGTGCTTTATTGATCCAGATTCTGGCTTCATCAAAATCTTGCTGTAAGGCATAAGTATTAGCAAGACCGACCATAGCCTTTGCATTTTGGGCCTCATTTTGGACAACCGTTTGCAAATAACTTTGTGCTCTGCTGATATCCGAAACCGTTCTATTTCCTTGATTAATAATCGACAGGGCATACATCATTCTCGCACGATTACTTGAGCTATCAAGTCGAAATGCACGAGCAGCGTTTGAATAAGCAAGCGCATAGTCATAGTTTTCTAAGGCTAGACTAGCACTTTCTAATAAGACCGCAGTACTATCTGGGGATGCTTCAAGAATTTTATTTAAACGTGTTCTTGATTCAGCATAAGATTCATCCGGAACTACACCAAAAGAATCAACACTTTCTACCGCTGTTTCCGCTTCACCACCACATGCAAATAGCACAATTATTAGCGAGCAAACAAACAATAAATTTTTCATATTGTAAAGTTAGGGTATTTTGTTTTGCTTAAAGCATTTTGTACCTTTGAACTGTTCATTTAGTCGACAAACTATGAAAATTAAATTGTTGTTTTTTCTTGTTTTAATTGTAACGACCAGCCAGTCAATTTTGGGACAGGGTTGTTCTCAATGTAAGCTATTGGCGGAGCAAGGCAGTGGTCTTGAAGAGGCCTCTTTTGGTAGCAACATCAACTCTGGTATTCTTTTTCTTATGGTAATACCTTATTTAATCTTGATATTTCTTTTTCGGGAACAAATAAAATCACGTTTGTCTCGACTTTTTGCTAAGAAAGGCTAATCCCAAACAACAGAGATTTTCCCTGCCGATTGTCCACTCTCCAAACGTGCATGAGCAACTGAAATATCGTCTACAGGATATACTTTATCCACAATTACGCTGATTTTTTTTTGCAAATACAGGTCCATAACCTGACTAAGACAGTCCTGCATGACTCGAGGTTTTTGATCAGCAATTTTTAACATATTTACGCCCAATATACTTTTAGAGGTCATCATCAAGGCTGCCGGTAAAACAGCGCCCATTTTTCTTAGGAAATTAAGAGAGGAAAAAATACCAAAACGACCTGAAAGTTCAGCACCACCAAATAAATAAAGCTTTCCGCCTGGGGCCAAATGATTCCAGTCCTTCTTAAATGTTGAACCACCTACAGGATTGAAGACAGCATCCAGCTTTTTAGCGTCACTTATGGCCTCAATATAGTCTTGGGTTTTATAATTAATTACTTGATCTGCACCAATATTTTTGACAATTCCAACTTTTTCAGCAGAACCTACTTTAGCAATAACCTCAGCTCCACGGAGCTTCGCAAGCTGTATTAAAATCGAACCTACTCCTCCTGCTGCGGCGTGGATCAAAACACGATCACCACTTTGAATAGGTGCAAAATAATCGGTCATATAATACGCCGTTACCCCTTGCGTACTCAATGCCAAAACCTCGGAAGCAGGTAAGTCGTCTATCAGGACCAATGCCAGCTCTGTTGTAATAACATGCCTGCCGTAACCACCAAATCTACAAAAGGCAAGTACACGCTTACCCATTAAATCAGAGTTTCCATCTGGACCGACAGCCACAACCTCTCCAACTACTTCATACCCTATTACACAAGGCCTTGGTGGCGCTTCGCGGTAGAGGCCATTGCGTGCCATGACATCGGCATAATTCAAGCCAAAGGATTCACTTTGAATGAGTACTTCCCCCTTGTTGAGGGAAGGTAAGATTATATCTTTTCGAAGAAAAGCATGCTTCGCCTCTCCTTTTTTTACTAAGAAAATTGCTTCTGATTTCACTAACTTTTGCTTTAGAATCTTAAAGAGACACCACCCATTACTTGTATGGGTTGGACAGGGTAATTATACCAAGCGTTGTATCGCTGAGATAGCATATTGTTAAGTTGCAAGAAAGCAGTGACTCGTTTATTGTAACGATATGAAATACCTAGGTTAAAATCAACAATCCCACCAAGACCAATAAAATATTGTTCGTCAATCTCTGTTGCACCGTCAAGCATTTCATAGACCAATGCCTTTCTGCCGGTTTCAATGTGACCATCCAAATTGAACATAAACTTATCGAATAGATTATATGCTGCTCTGAGCTGAAACTCAAAGACGGGTAAGTTCCATGCATAGGCCTCATTTAAAGTCTCATATGAATTGAAGCGTGCCATTCCGTCAATCTTTAGCTTTTCATCCAGCTGATAAAAAATAGAGGCCTCAATACGCGTATGGTTTAATGTATCATACACCAGACCAAACTTATTCCTCAATGAAGACATGGTATCTGTCACAAAGAATGCCTTATTCGTAATTTTCTTGAAGCTTATATTGGCATTGAAGCCCATTCTTTTACTGAGTGTTCCTTTAATTCCACCATAAATATCATAGGGGTTATTTTCATTTAGAAGCCTTACTGACGGAGCTAAAAATTGATTCGTTTGTGATAAGGATGAGAACGAATTTTGCATCAGCCCTCCTCTGATTCCGGCAAACGGAATAAATATATCATTAAACAAAGAGTACTTTATTTCGGCCTGCGGATAAATAAAGAACTGTGTCTCTTCACCAATATCTAAAGCCATCGACAAGCCAATATCTAGTTTAAATCTATTGTCCATAAGCTGTGTCAATACTCCTGGCTTAAAATCTATAATTGTATTGGACCTTACACGGCCCGAATCCAACGGCAAACTAACAATTGAATCCATAACTCCAAAACGATAGTTATTCAGGCGTATCCCTAAATTGGCATAAAACTCTTCGGATTTATAATTGTACCATCCTTTGACATTGAGCTTCGCGTTGTGCTCTGCAACCCTCCATTCATCTAAGGAATCTTTAAAAGGCAATGCCGTTTGAAGGTAATGATATCCTAAATCTACATCGTAATTCATTACCGCACTGTCACCGAAATCAGAAACATAACCTATGTTGGCGCCAATCCTCTGGAAACGTTGAGAAATAAATGATTTATCAATCGTATCAGACGGAATCCCGTAATAATTAAAGCCATGGTTCAAGTAATTCAATTCCCCATTAATCATATACGTGTTATCCACTATTTTGCCGTATAAAGTAGCACCTGTTCTATCATAATTTGCCGGAGCATATACATCACCATCACGATTTTTTATTTTTGCAAAAGAGCTTATGTGGTCAACTTTTACCCCATATTGATACCCTTTTGATCTCGTTGAATTATATATAAATTGCCCTAAAGGCATTACGCCTGACCCCATACCAATCTTTGCATAAAAAGGATAGAGCTGACGAAGCTTTTCCGTAGTTTCAATTTCTGCTGCTTTAATTGGTGTTAGCTTAATTTGTGTTGGATATAAATAGGCCAACAACGGGTATGATGCAACCGCAGATGGTTTGACAGTATCTATGATTTGAGGAGATAGCGTGAGTCGAATTGCCGGCTCAACCTTTCGACTACCCTTGCCATCAATTGTCACATCTGGAGACTGTGCATCACTTTCCTGAATAAAGAAAAAAAGAAAGCAAAGCAATAAATATTTATGGCTATTCTTCATTGATTTCTATTTTGGTTTCCGGACTTTCTTCTTCTTTATTCTCCTCAGCTTCTTTGAGTAGAATAATCTCTTGCCATAAGAGGTTTGCGTCCTCAATAATACCATCATCTTTTATCGGATAGTGTTCTTTTACAGACTTAAGATTCTGTTCTGCTTGAACATAATCCTTCTGCTTGATGAATATTTTTGACTTTAAAATCAATGACTTTGCAATCCAATAATCATAACTAGGCTTCATCTTTAAAAGCTCTTGTATTTCTATACCAGCTGTATTTAATTCATCTTGTATGTAATGAATATAAGCCATCGTGTACTTCGCCTCTGAACCCATAAATGTTGTGGTATGGTCTACCAACCACTTTAGTGGAGTCAAGGCCTCTTCATATTGTTCCTGTCGAAAAGCTGAAATACCATATGCGTAGTTCGCCTCTGCCTGCTGGGTATCATCCAATGCAGGTGCTTCTAGAACAAGAGCTGCATACATTTGGCTTTTTTGATAATCTTCAGTGAAATAGCTTGCCCGCATAATTCCGAATCTAGAAATGAATTGAGTACTTGGTGTTGTAGCCAATTGCTCTAATCGTTGATAATACTTTAAAGCATTGATATAATCTTTTTTCGTATAATAATGATTGGCAACACGTCTCGCTGCAGCCTCACTATATGCGTTGCTTGTGGCGTCTAAGAAGCGTTTGTAATTTTCGATTCCGTTTAGGGTATCGTTTACGGAAAGATAAGACGTACCGAGATAATAATAAGTTTCAGCAATATACTGCCCATTTTCAGAGAAACTTCCTAAGTATACTTGGAACTTTTCTATGGCCTCGAAATAACTTGTATCCAAATAGGCTTGTAATGCTGGCGTGTAGAACAAATTTTCTTTTTCGTCATCGGTGTAATTGATACAACTATATCTCTCAACGACCTGGGCAGCCTTTTGTGGTTTTTGTTGTGCCGTATATACATCAACTAATCCCTTTGCTGCTATTTCACAAACGTCATTTTCATTTTCGTGCTCAGAAAGAACCTTTAAATATGCAAGCTCTGCTTTTTCATATTGCCACTTTTTCAAATAACAATTTGCTTTTCCAATTTTGGCTTGAGTCAGAAAAGGAGAGTTGGGGAAATCGACAATTAAATTATCATAGTACAATAACGCTTCATCATTATTCCCGATTGAGGAATACGTATTAGCCAGCTCATAGGTGGCATTCATCGTATATTTCGATATTGGATAAGCCGTCAATATTTCTTTAAGCTTTGAAACCTTAACTGCTCCTTCGCCACTATAACCATAGGCCTTAGCCACATAATACAACGCCTTATCATTCAATAATGTGTTATAGGCAAGGGCTTTTTCATAAAACTCAATTGCCAATGCATTTTCTTTATCCAAGTAAAAAATATCTGCGACACGAAAACAAGCATCTACCTCTTTACGTGTATTTTTTGGATTAGATTGTAAATAAATCCTAAAGTTTTCTGATGCTCTACTTTCTGAATCTAACTCTTTATAAGCGTATGCCATATTGTAATAGGCATCGATTTTCTCCGGTATTGCATTAGAAGCTGGTGCAGAAATAAAGAGCTTATAATTGGCAATAGCCTCTTGCATTTTGTCTTGTCTATAGTATGCATCGGCAATCCAGTATCTCGATAAAGCAGCAAGCTCGGGATCAATAGGATGGTCATTAACCGCAGCAAATGCGGCAATAGAGGAATTATAAAGGCGCTTTTGAAATAGTTCAACTCCGCGATTATAGGATAATGTCTGATATACTCTTTTCAACCTCGTATCAAGTTTTGGTAGTTTTTTGAGTGAGGCTATTGCTTTTTTGTAATTACTTGTTGAACTGTAAGCATTAATTAAATACTGGTAAACATCTGATTTTCTTGAGGAGTTCGGGTATTCTGATAGGTAATTTTCAAACGCTCGGACCGATTCGTCATAGGGATTAATATCTACTGCAAACGATATGACCGCAAAATTATAAAGTGCATCCTCTTTAATTTTTGAGATGGCGGACATTTGGGAAGCATTTTCGAAGGCACTGCGGGCAGGAAGTAACTGGTCAATAAGCTGATAGCATTCCGCAATTTTATACATTGCGATTTGTCCTAAACTATCGTCAACACGGACAACTTGATCTAAATAGCTAATCGCACCTTCATATGCTTTTGTCTCAAACATTGCGTACCCAATTTGATACGCGTCATGTCTAGATAACCTTGATTTTTTTGCGTACTTGAATAGATAACTCAAGGCATCTGAATACAATCTTTTGTTGTAGTAGGCATTTCCGATAATATGATTCACATCTTTTTCGTGATTAATCAACTTACAAGCCAATACAGTTGGTGCATACTCAATTACCGCATCATAATCACCTTGTTTGTGATAGATTTGTACAATGTAGTAAGGCACAATTCCACAATAATTAGTATTTTTTTCAAGCGCTATGAATTGCTCCAATGCAAGCTGATAAGACCCTCTCTCATAGCACAAATGTCCGAAAAAGTACTTGCTAGGTGGTACATACTGGGAGCTTCCTTTTAAATTTTCTCGAAATGCATTGATAGCAGCTTCGAAATCTTCATTTTGCAGCGCCGAATAACCTAGTTTAAAATAAAATTCTTCTTGTAAAGAAGAGTCGATATCTCCTGCATTTAACTTGCTCAACCAAAGCTGAGCATCATCATACGTTTCATCCTGAAAAAATGAATTCCCTATTTTAAAATTGATAAAACTACGGTGAATATTTTCCGGATACAGCCTATTGTAATTCATCAAAAGGTCGATTGCATCGCTGTTATATAGCTCCAACCCAGAAAGTCCTTCATAAAATAATGCCTTTTGGTATAGCGGGTCATTGTAATTATTGCAAAGATTGATGAATGATCTAAATTCCTTTTTTGCAGCACCGTACTGTAGGTTACTATAAAGTTCTTCTCCACGAAAATACCCATCATATAAACTAGTATACTTATCTGTTTTTTGAGAAAAAACCAGAAAGGAGGAAATGGCAAATGCCACTATGATGAAGGATGTTCTACTATTTCGCACTGAACAAATTTACATTCACAAACAAGCCAAGTTGAGAAGCCGTTCAAAAGTTTTAAACCTCATCTTGTTAAGAGATAATCTGGACCAAATCTTTTTTCACGAAGATGATTCTGCACTTTTGTATAAACACATAAGTTTTATGTCTGAAGTAGTTACGCTTAAAAATGCTGATATCTTTCAAAAAGGCAGCCAAGTTCTTTCTAACGTTCAGCTGTCAATTCATGCAGGACAATTCGTATTTCTTATTGGAAAAACAGGCAGTGGAAAGAGTAGCCTGCTTAAAACATTATATGGAGAATTGCCTTTACAAGCGGGAGAAGGCAGCTTCGATGTGTTTGATTTTAAGAAAATAAAAAGAAAGAATATTCCAATGCTCCGAAGAAAAATTGGAATTGTTTTTCAAGACTTTCAATTGCTAATGGACCGTACAATTATTCAAAATTTATACTTTGTACTAAAAGCAACAGGATGGAAAAAAAAGATAGATATTCATGAGCGTGCTATTGCATGTCTAAAATTGGTTGGCCTAGAAGAGTTAGGAGATAAAATGCCTCACGAGCTTTCTGGAGGAGAGCAACAAAGAGTGTCTATTGCCCGCGCATTATTAAACGACCCGAAATTAATTTTGGCAGATGAGCCAACTGGAAACCTCGATCCTGAAACTTCAGAGGATATTATGCGCTTATTGATTGCGGTTTCCAAAGAAAAAAACGCTGCTATTCTCATGGCTACTCATGATATGCATATCGTAAAACTATTTCCTACAAAAACCTTATTGGTAGAGAATGGATTAATTATTGAACAAAACTAACACTCCATTTCACCACAAATAGGCATAGAAATGAGTGCTTTAATCTTATCAGAATCTTCCTCATTACCAAGGACAAACATTAATTTTGTTAGCGCTGCCTCAGCAGTCATATCTGTTCCACTTATCACACCAATTTTATTAAAAAATGAACTGGTTTGATAAGCTCCTTGTTTTACACCACCTGAACTACATTGCGTGATATTGATAATTAATCCGCCGTCCTCGACATAACGCGTCATGATCTTTTGCATTTTATCAATCGACGGTGCATTACCGGAGCCAAATGTTTCAAGCACAATCCCTTTTGTTTGGGTGACATCGAAAAGACCTTTGTACAATTCAATATCCATTCCCGGGAATATTTTCAACAATGCAACAGCTTTGGACATTCCAAATTGATAAATCGGCTCAGAAAATTCAGACCTTTGAAGTGCACTCCATTTATATTTGATATTTACACCTGCAACGGCAAGCTCAGGATAATTTGGAGATTTGAATGCTTCAAACTGATTTGAGCTAACCTTCGAACTTCTATTCCCTCTGTAAAGAGAGTACTCAAAATAAACAGCAACTTCTTGTATGATGGATTCTCCATTTGAATCTTTTGAAGCGGCAATTTCAATTGCGGTAATGAGGTTTTCTTTACCGTCCGTTCGAATTACTCCGATAGGTAATTGAGAGCCAGTAAAAATGATAGGCTTGTTTAAGCCTTGGATCATAAAACTAAGCGCTGAAGCAGAATAAGACATCGTGTCTGTTCCGTGAAGAATAACAAAACCATCGTAATGATGGTAATTTTTTTTGATCAGCTTTGCCAAATTAACCCAATGCTCCGATGTCATTTCAGAAGAGTCAATAGGCTTTTTGATACTCATTGTATCTATTTCTGTATGTAACCGATTGAGCTCTGGAATGTGCTCATAAACTGTATTAAAATCAAAGCTATTTAAGAGGCCTGTCTCTGGGTCTTTAATCATCCCTATCGTCCCTCCAGTATAAATCACCAATACTTTTGTCATGTTACCAAGAATTTTGAAAGTTGAAAAAGCTCCTCTGCATTTTTTGTGGTTACCGCCTTAATTTGAGCGACAGGGCATTCGTAAATGTCTGAAAGCTTATCTGCTATATAATACAAGTATGAACTTTCATTTCGCTTTCCTCTGTGTGGCATTGGAGCCAAATACGGCGCATCGGTCTCTAGCAAAATATAATTTAATGGGATGCTTTTTAGAACTTTAGGAAGTTTTGAATTTTTAAATGTAACCACACCACCAATACCAAATTTGAACCCTCCATACGCCATAATTCTTTCAGCGTCTTCTGTGGTTCCTGAAAAGCAATGAAACACTCCACTCAGATTATGACTGTTCTCTTCGTCTAGAATATTTAAAATCTCTTTCATTGAGTCTCGAGCATGAATGACAATTGGAAGTGCTAATTCTTTTGCCCAATTTATTTGAATTCGAAAAGCCGCCTTCTGCTGCTCGATAAAGCTCCTATCCCAATATAAATCAATTCCAATCTCGCCAACTGCAATATACTTTTGGTCTCCTTGAAACAACTCAAAGCCTATGCGCTTGAGCTGGTTCGAATATTTCAAATCAACACTACAAGGGTGTAACCCCATCATAGGGATACAACCCTTGTCTAATTTTGCTAATTTGTGCATCGCATCGATTGAATGTATATCTATATTAGGAAGGAGTATATAATCAACGCCCTTTTCTCTGGCACGCAGAATGGCTTCGGCTTGATCCTCCAAAAATTGTTCGCTGTACATGTGCGCGTGTGTATCAATCATCTAAAATAAGGATAAGCTGATGCCCATTTGTATCGGATGGATGTCTATACTTTCATAATCGGAAAAAAGCGTCAAGGGCTGATATGCAAAAAATAAAGACCAGTTTCTGAAACCAATTCTCGCATATGAGGAAATATAAAACCAATTGTACTCTTCTCTGAGCTTTACTTCTGAATACGAAATCTCATCTTCAAATTTTCTGTAAGAGCTGAAATTCATTCTTGGTTGCACACCCAGTCTCGCGCCTAGAATCAGTTTTGCATGCTTCCAACCTATTGACCTCAATCTAAGCTCCAAAGGGATAAAAAACTGATGTATCGTAAGAAAAGAAGACAAAATACTGTCATTTGGAGATGGAAAAGCCGCCTGAACAGCATCAAATGAAGTGAGGTAAAAAACGCGTGGAGTTCTATGGTTCAAGTATGCATATCCGAAACCAATTCCGAAAGAAACTCTTTCCGTGGATTTTAACTGAATATCCTTATTTATACTTCCGCTAAAACCTATCGAATTCCAATTATTTTGAAAAGGGCCATTTTCACCTATCCAGTCATTATAAGTTACATCAATTATTAATCGGTCATATTTCTTTCGATCAATATCCTTGAACGGCCTTAAACCACTGTAATACCAAAATATCCCAGGTCTATTTTGAGACTGCCTTTCGACTTGACCAAGTACGCTCATATGGATACAAAGAAATAGAAGTAATAATTTCACTTTATAGACCGAATTGATTTTTCCCAGTTCCAGGCGTCTTTAACCGCATCGTTAATTGTCTTTTTCGCACTCCAACCTAAAAGCTTTTTTGCATAATCTACATTGGCATAAATTTCAATCACATCACCGGGCCTATTTGGGCCAAATTCGTAATTCAGCTTAATATCATTTACCTTCTCAAAAGTGTTGACAACCTGAAGAACACTTGACCCATTGCCCGTTCCAATGTTTACAATCTCATGACAGCCATCTTTCGCATTTATTAAGTAATCTAAAGCTTTGACATGCGCCTCCGCTAGATCAACAACATGGATATAATCCCGAACACAGGTGCCATCAATGGTTGGATAGCTATCGCCAAATATTGTAAGTTTTTCGTGTAACCCTGCAGCAGTCTGTGTTATAAATGGAAGTAAATTATTCGGCTTTCCGATTGGAAGCTCCCCTATTTGCGTGGACGAATGTGCACCAATTGGATTAAAATACCTCAAACTCATTAAACGAAGTTTCTTTTGCGAAAAAAATAAGTCATCAATAATTTTCTCCCCAAGCCACTTTGTAAAACCATAGGGTGAGGTGGGGATTGTTTTTGGGGTTTTTTCAGAAACCTCTTTTTGTCCCTGTGGTTCACCGTAGACAGTACAAGAAGAGGAAAATACAAAGGGGATTTCAGGATTTTCGGAAACCATTTTCAATATAGAAACCAATCCTTCAACATTATTTTGGTAATACCTCAATGGATTTTCGACCGATTCTCCGACCGCCTTGTAAGCGGCAAAATGAATGATCCCACAAACCTCGTGCTTTCTTATATAGTCCCTTAAATAATCCGTATTGCAAACATCATGCTTTAAAAGTTCAGGGCGATCGCCTAAAATATTACTTAATCCATCGATAACCGATTCATTTGAATTTCTAAAATCGTCAAGTAAAACAGGCTCGTAACCCGCATTGAAAAGTTCTACCACGGTGTGCGACCCTATATATCCAGCTCCCCCAGTTACCAGTACTTTTTTCAACATACCCCAAAGGTAGAGAAATTCAACTATTTTTGAAGTGTGAAAGAAGAGCATTTTAATTTTAAGTCACGCCTTCCCGAAAGACCAAAAAAGCGGACTCTTTTAAAGTTGGTACTTTATGCTGTTGTGGCTGTAATGCTGATTTTTTATCTTTATTCTACGATTTAGAAAAAAGCAGTAATACATGTTCGTCCTAATTTTAGCTCTCCTACTACCCCTCTTTGATTCTTCAGATGACCTTACAGTCCTTGTTTCCGGGTGCAAATCACAAAAGGGTCAAATTTTTATAGCGTTATATGATGACAAGGATGAATTTCCCATTTTCGGAAAGCAGCTCATGGGAGAAATTGTGCCCTTGTCTAAAAAGCCGCGGCATGAATTTACCTTTAAAAAACTCGTACACAAAACGTATGCTATTGCCGTTTTCCACGACATAAATAGTAATGGTAAGTTGGATAGGAATGCATTAGGGCTTCCTTTAGAGCCATATGGATTTTCAAATAATGCAAGAAATACTTTCAGCGCACCAAGTTTTTCTCAAGCATCTTTTGTTCATGGAGAGGAACAAAGCATATCAATTTCGGTAAGGTAAAGCTATTCGAATTCTATAAGTAACTGTCCTTTATCAACAACCTGCTCTTTTTCAATAGCAACTCTTTTGACAACGCCTTCACCATCAGATTTGAGAATATTTTCCATTTTCATAGCTTCGAGGGAAAGGATAGGGTCTCCAACTTTAACATGGTCTCCAACTTGCACCTGAATATTTAAAATCCTTCCAGGCATTGGAGAACCTATTTCTTTGAGCTGCTTTATCTTTACCTTATCAAGACCTAGTTCTGCGATAAGCTCATCCAATGCAAACTTCTTTTTTAGCTCAAATACACGATGATTTATCTTTAAACGAAGCTTCCTGTTTTCAATGTCCCGGTTTAAAATTTCCCCCTTGAAAGATTTTCCCTGATAGATCAATTCGAAAAAATCTCGATCAATCCAATGGACCTCTGCTCCAGAACCAGCCTCTATCTCTACACCATCTATTACGAATATTGAATTTTCAGACATATTTACAAATATAGAATATTATGCTTCTTTTTTCTTCAAGCTGATTTTAAGATCATTTTCAACTTCAATAGTTTCGAGATGAATTTCACCATTTAAACCTTCAAAACTAATATCAGAGGCCAAAACCTCATCAGCTACATAGCGCTTATTGCGCTCAATTGCGTCTTGAATTACCTCATTTGTCTCTAGTACCAGCGAAATTCTATCTGTAACTTCTAAGCCTTTTTCCTTACGTAAGTTTTGAACTCTATTTACAAGCTCCCTAGCAATGCCCTCAGATTTTAAATCCGGTGAAATTGAAATATCTAAGGCAACAGTAATCCCGTCTTCATTGGCAACCAACCATCCCGGGATATCCTTTGTAGCGATTACAAAGTCATTTAAATCCAAAAGAATGGCATCTCCATTGACATCGCCCTTCCAATTACCTCTTGACTCAAGCTCAGAAATATCTCCTGCCGTCCATCCCGATATTAGTGCAGCAATCGCCTTCATATGCTTCCCGTATTTAGGGCCAATTGTTTTAAAGTTCGGCTTGATGCTTTTGACTAATATTTCATTGTCTTCGGTAATCATTTCAAGCTCCTTTACGTTTACCTCTGATAGAATTAGCCCACGTACATGGTTGAGGTTTTTCTCTGTTTCCACATTCAAAACAGGAACCATAATTTTTTGTAAAGGCTGCCTAACTCGAATTCTTTCCTTCTTCCTTAGACCAAGCACTAACGAACAAACACGCTGTGCCAATTCCATTTGTTTCTCCAGATTTTCCTGAATAATGTCACTATGAACATTTGGGAAATCCGCAAGATGGACAGAATTCAATTTTGATTTTTGAGATCCTTTATTCAAATCTAAATAAAGGCGATCCATAAAGAAAGGAGCAATAGGAGAGGCGATAATCGCCACAGTCTCGAGACAGGTGTAAAGTGTTTGATACGCTGCAATCTTATCCTTAGGATCATCATTCTTCCAAAATCTTCTTCTGCAAAGGCGCACATACCAATTTGAAAGCTGTTCGCTTACAAATTCTTGGATTGCTCTGCCCGCTCTTGTAGGCTCATAGGAAGAATAACTCTCTTCTACATTTTGAACCAATGAGTGAAGCTTTGACAGCACCCATCGATCGATCTCAGGTCTATCCTCGAGCGGAAGTTCTTTTTGCGAATAATCGAATTCATCTACATTGGCATACAATGAAAAGAATGAGTAGGTATTATAAAGGGTTCCAAAAAACTTTCGTTGTACCTCAACAATTCCCTCAATATCAAACTTCAAATTATCCCATGGCTGCGCATTGGTAATCATATACCACCTTGTTGCATCTGGCCCATATTTACTAAGTGTTTCAAATGGATCTACCCCGTTACCCAGACGTTTAGACATCTTTTGACCCTTTTTGTCAAGAACCAAACCATTGGACACTACATTTTTGTATGCTACTTTTCCAAAAACCATGGATGATATCGCATGAAGGGTGTAAAACCATCCTCTTGTCTGATCAACTCCTTCCGCAATGAAATCAGCAGGGTAAGCCGTACTGTTTTCAATTTTCTCTTTATTTTCAAAAGGGTAATGCCACTGCGCATAAGGCATCGAACCAGAATCAAACCAAACGTCCATAAGGTCAGATTCACGATTCATGGGTTTTCCTGAATCAGAAACCAATACCATACTATCTACAATATGTTTGTGCAAATCAATTTGATCGTAATTCGCCTCAGACATGTCACCAGGTGTAAAACTTCTGAGCGGGTTTTCCGCCATTACTCCTGCCTCGACTGCAAGCTGACATTCTTTTTGAAGCTCTTCTACAGAACCAATACATTTTTGTTCTAGGCCATCTTCTGTTCTCCAAATAGGAATGGGAATACCCCAATACCTTGATCTAGATAAATTCCAGTCATTTGCATTCTCTAACCATTTTCCAAAACGGCCAGTTCCTGTTGACTCAGGTTTCCAATTGATGGTATTGTTCAAGTCGACCATGCGCTGTTTGTGCTCGGTTACTTTTATAAACCAAGAGTCTAGTGGATAATACAATATCGGTTTATCAGTTCTCCAGCAATGCGGATAGCTATGCTCATATTTTTCAACCTTAAAAGCCCTATTCTCTACTTTAAGCTTTACAGAAATTTCTACATCTGCAGACTTATCAGGTGCTTCTCCTTGCGGGTAAAACTCATTTTTGACATACATCCCTGCGAATTCAACAACTTCCTTACGAAAACGGCCCTGAAGATCAACCAAAGGAACAAGGTTTTCATGTTCGTCTCTAACAAGCATTGGGGGAACTCCTGCCTCTTTGGCAACCTTGGCATCATCTGCACCAAAAGTAGGTGCAGTATGTACGATACCCGTTCCATCTTCTGTAGTCACAAAATCACCTGAAATCACCTGAAATGCCTTTTCTGGATTTTCGGCAGGAAGACAATAATCAAGTAATTGTTCATATCGAAGTCCGAGCAATTCCTTACCTGAACAACTTTCACCTATATAAAATGGTATTTTTTTTGCGCCTTCTTCGTAGGCTTCTAAATCATTGATGCTTTCAACAGCAAAAAAACCTTTAGAAAACTGATAATCTACAAGACTCTTTGCCAAAACAACATTGGCTCTTTTAAAGGTATATTGATTGTAAGTTGTCACGCATACATATTCAATTTTTTCACCAACAGTGAGTGCCGTATTGGAAGGTAATGTCCAAGGTGTCGTTGTCCATGCCAACAAAAACAATTCCCCCTGAATATTAAAGGGAGATTTCGCATTATCGATTACCTTAAATTGTGCCACAGCCGAAGTGTCTTTCACATCTTTATAACATCCTGGCTGATTGATTTCATGAGAAGAAAGTCCCGTTCCTGCCTTTGGAGAATAAGGCTGTATGGTATATCCTTTATATAATAAATCTTTCCTGTAAAGTTCAGAAACTAACCACCATACAGACTCCATATATTTGGACTTATAGGTCACGTATGGATCATACATATCTACCCAATAACCCATTTTTTTTGTGAGGTCATTCCAAACATCTGTATATTTCATGACGGCTTTTTTACAAGCTGTATTGTAGGCGTCAATAGTAATCTTTTTACCTATATCCTCTTTCGTGATTCCGAGCTCCTTTTCAACACCAAGCTCAACAGGAAGACCGTGGGTGTCCCATCCAGCCTTTCGCTTTACATGAAAGCCTTTAAGGGTTTTAAAGCGACAAAAAATATCTTTAATGGATCGTGCCATTACATGGTGAATACCAGGCATACCATTTGCAGAAGGTGGACCTTCAAAAAACACAAAGGGTTTTGCTCCCTCTCGAGAGGTCATTGACGCCTCAAAAATAGCATCACGGTCCCATGATTCCTGAATCTCTTTTGAAATCTCAGGAAGGTTCAAACCTTTATATTCAGGATACTTATTATTCATTGCTTTATCGTTAAAGAAGAGTGTAAAATTAGGAAGATTAAAGTAATTTTTACAATCGAGCTATGCTTATTTACGGGATACAAAAAAAGGGCGCAAAGCGCCCTTTTATATTTTCCGTATTTCAATGCAAATTGAGAATAAAAAACCTTATAATTTCTTTGCAGCTTTTTTAGCAACTTTGTTGATTCGTTTTGCAAGATCCGCGACCAATTTTTCGGATGCGCTTTCACACAAAGGAAGGAGCTTTTCTGGCTTCATAATTGGAATACCCCCAACAATGGCAACATTTTTTTTAGACGTACCATATTCATTCAGTGTAAATACACGTTTCCCTTCTGAATTCCAAAGTTTAATTCTAACAAAGGCCCGGACTCCAGCAGTAAAAGGTAGTGGCTTTTTTACAAAATCATATCCCATTGAAACAAACATAACGCCATCCGCATCGCTGAACATATTTACCATTTGCATCTGATTGCTTTTTTCTCCTTTAAAAAGCGATTCAACAAGAGGTTTGTATCCCTCTGGTGTCAAATAACGTTGAAAAAGTTTACTTCGGTCAGCATCCTTATCTTCATTGAATCGACCTTCATAGGCAATATACTCTGGTCTCTTTATAACATCGTCTTCAGGGATCAATTCAAAAGGGAAGCTTTTTGAATATTCTTCAGTGAAAGTTTTGTAGAAATTATCTAAAACTGGCTGTAAATTAAAATTTGGATCTTCTGATAAAGAGGCAATAGCTGCAATCATTCCCACTGAACCACCTAAATCCTCAAAGCCGATGTGCTTCGAAACCCAAAAGCTTGTTAAAGCAACCTTTTTTTGTGCAATGGCAGTTGAATTGATGAGCAGACTTGCAGTAAATGCAAGCATTATTATTTTTTTCATAATTGTTTTTTTTATTTTCGAGTAGCCAAATATACATAATTGAAAACAATATGTGTACCAATTTAATTCCTCATGTATAAAATCAGTTTTATCAATTATTTTAAGCGAAAAAGTGGCATCTCAAAAATTTATATCACGATAAACTTCTTTCATCTCCTGCTATTTACTGCTATTTACATTTGTAAAACTGGATTTGACGCGTATGCCCAAGAACTTAAAGATAGCACCGATTTAAATGCGGCTCTTTTCGGAACGAATTTTAAATGGGGAGCAGCGTGCGCATCCTATCAAGTAGAGGGAGCGTGGAATATTGATGGAAAAGGCCCCTCTATTTGGGATAACTTTACACAAAAAAAAAGAAAAATCCACAACCATGAAAATGGAGATATAGCTACTGACTTCTACCATCGATATAAAGAGGATATTGCGCTACTAAAAGATATGGGATTTGGTGTTTTTCGCTTTTCCATATCCTGGTCAAGAATCTTTCCTGAAGGAACCGGAAAAATAAATCTAAAAGGAGTCGAATTCTATCATCATGTTATTGATGAATGCCTTTCTGCTGGCATTGAACCATGGATTACACTCTACCACTGGGACCTACCACAAGCATTAGAAGAAAAAGGAGGTTGGACCAATAGGGAAATCATAAGCTGTTTCAATGATTATGTTTCCTTCTGTACTAAAGAGTATGGAGATAAAGTAAAGAACTGGATGGTCATGAATGAACCTGCAGCATTTGTAGGTTTGGGTTATATGCTTGGGTACCACGCACCAGGTAAAAAAGGCCCCTACAAATTTCTAAAAGCGACGCATCATGCCTGTCTTGCTATGGCTGAAGGGGGACGCATGATTCGCAAAAATATCCCTGATGCAAATATCGGTAGCACCTTTAGCTGTTCTCAGATAGACCCTTATAGAAATGATCCCGTATATAGATACAAAGACATGGGGGCAGTCAAAAGAATGGATGCCTTACTAAACCGACTTTATATAGAGCCTTCCTTAGGATTAGGATATCCTGTGGATGCACTTCCTGCGTTAAAAAGAATAAAGCGCTACTTTGAACCTGGTGATGAAGACCGCTTGAAATTTAAATTTGATTTCATCGGACTGCAGAATTATTTCCGAGTCGTCACCAAAAAAAGTCTTTTCACGCCATTTCTTTGGGCGAAACAAATTTCAGCTGAACAAAGAGGTGTCCAAATGAATGAAATGAAATTCGAGGTGTATCCAGAAGGAATGTACAATATCATCAAGCAATTTTCCAAATACGATATCGATAACATTATTATAACCGAAAATGGAGCTTGTTTCAAGGATAGCGTCGAAAACAACCGAGTGCATGACCCCAAAAGAATTAATTTCTTTGAGCGTTACTTGGAGCAGATCCTAAAAGCAAAAAACGAGGGGGCACCTGTAAATGGATACTTCGTATGGAGTCTCACAGATAATTTTGAGTGGAGTGAAGGTTATGATCCTAGGTTTGGCCTGATTCATGTAGATTTTAAAACTCAAAAGAGAATCATAAAGGATTCTGGGTATTGGTTTCAATCATTTCTTTCTGATAAAGAGAATAAATAAAAATTAAAATAGACCATTAAACCTCTTTGACAAATTATAATCCTATGCATAAGGATGACAGAACAAGATCAGAAATGGCGTGATACAATTCAAAAAGGAGGAAAAAAAGCCGAGAAAGCTTTTCAAGACCTCACTATATTCTATGGGCCTAAGCTTTATGCACAAGTTTATAAAATGGTTAAAAATGATACCTCTACAAAGGATGTTCTACAAGAAACATTTATCAAAATATGGCTCAATATTGCAAAATTCGAAGGAAAATCATCCTTCTATTCTTGGCTCTACAGAATTGCCCACAATGAGGCGCTCAGTTTTTTAAATAAAGAAAAAAGAAAGTCAAGTATCTCACTAGATCAAAATATTATTGAACTCATTCCTGGTTCACAAGAGTTACAAGGAAAAGGAACAGACGAAATACTTTTCCTTTTAAATAAAGCAACGGCCAACTTACCGGAAAAACAGGCACTTGTATTTGAGCTAAAATATTTTCAAAATCTTAGTTATAAAGAAATACAAGAAATCACGAACACCTCACAAGGGGCTTTAAAAGCAAGTTTTCATATTGCCAAAGAAAAAATTTCCAATTTTTTAATTTTAAAATTAAACCAATCGCCTTTGGTGTAATCTAATAAAAGAATGGACAATAAAAAAAACATACTAGATTTCATCAAACCGGTCAAAACTACTCTGCCGAAAGAAGATTACTTCGCTCATCTTGCTTTGAATATTGCTCAAACAGAACAAATACCAATAAACCCTGAAAAAAATACCAAGGTCCGATTTCTGGCTTTTGGTTATGCAGCGGCAGCCGTTTTAGTTATTGGTTTTATCCTTTTCCAGCAATTTATGCCCCCCTCTGTTGAACACATTGGCTATGAAAAATATCTTGGAGAACTCAGTCCAAACGAAATTATAGAATATGTTGAAAGTAATATCGATGAGTATTCTGAGGATGAGCTGATCGAGGCCTCTTTACCTATTACGGAGGAAGAAATGGAGAGCACAAAGTTCACAGAGATCTTCGGCTACATCCCCGATGAGGTAAAAACAGAAACCATTGAGCAATACCTAGATGAAGACTTTATTAACCTAAATGATTTTGACGAAAACGAATTATTAATTTTTTAAATAAACCAACATGAAACAGTTATTAATTGTATGCCTAGTAATGAGCAGCTTTACATTCCTTGCTCAAGAAAAAACGAAGAAAGAAGAAAGAAAACAGCGCACAGCGCGCATCGAACAAGCTAAAGTTGCCTTTATATCTAAAAAATTAGAGCTGAGTACAGAGGAAGCCGAGGCTTTTTGGCCGATCTACAACGAGATGCAGGCAAAAATAAAAGCACATCGCAAGTCAATGAAGGCAAACCTCAAGACATTAAAAGCAGACAGCCTAAATCAAGATGATCAAACTTATCAAAATGCACTGAAGAATGCTCATGACAGTGCTGTAAAATCACTTGAGATTAAAAAAGAGTATTCGCAAAAAATAGGAGAACTTCTAGGCTACAAAAAAGTATTTGATTTAGGAGATGCTGAAATCGCATTTAAAAAACAACTTATGAATCGAATGAAAAACGCGCCTGCAAGCAACAGAAAACCGGGGCCAGCAAAAAGCACTCAGAAATTTAAATAGAGAGCGACTTTTTTAATAAACCGGAAAATTTGTTTCCGGTTTTTTTGTGCCCTAAAATTCAGCGTTGTCTCGGGCTCTGGGAAAAGGAATCACGTCCCGAATGTTGGACATTCCTGTCAAAAACATGACCAGTCTTTCAAAGCCCATACCAAACCCAGCATGCGGAACTGTACCAAACTTCCTAGTCTCTATATACCACCAAATTTCCTCCTCTGCAATATCAAATTCTTTACACTTCGCTTGTAGAATATCCAACCGTTCTTCTCGTTGAGACCCGCCAACAATTTCTCCAACTCCTGGGAACAAAACATCCATGGCTGCCACCGTTTTCCCATCATCATTTTGACGCATATAAAAGGCCTTGATATCTCCTGGGTAATCTCTTAATATTACAGGGCATTTGAACTCTTTTTCAACTAAGTATCGCTCATGCTCGCTTTGTAAATCAACGCCCCATTCAACGGGAAATTCAAATCTTTTCTTTTTATATGCTTTTGAATTAAGTAGCACATCAATCGCTTCTGTATATGTAAGGCGTTTAAATGGGTTGTTGGTCACAAACTCAATGCTCTCTTTAAGGCCAAGATGGCTGCGTTCATTTTGAGGTTTTTGGTTTTGTTCTTGGGTAAATCTTTGGTCTAAAAAATTTAAATCTTCAGCACAATTTTCAAGAATATAGTTGCAAATATATTTTAAGAAGTCTTCTGTCAAATCCATATTGTCAAAAAGATCATTAAATGCAACCTCAGGCTCAATCATCCAAAACTCAGCAAGGTGCCTTGAGGTGTTTGAGTTTTCTGCGCGAAAGGTCGGGCCAAAAGTATACACCTGACCCAATCCGAGTGCAGCGAGCTCCGCTTCCAATTGACCCGAGACGGTTAAGTTTACCTGCTTGCCAAAAAAATCTTTGGTGTAATCAATATTTCCTTGATCATCTAGTGGGGGGTTTTTCGGATCTAATGTGCTTACGCGGAACATCTCACCCGCACCTTCAGCATCAGAACCGGTCAATATAGGCGTATGGATATAATTAAACCCTTTATCATTGAAGAATTTATGAATGGCAAAAGATGCTGCGTGTCTAATTCGAAAAACAGCACCAAAAGTGTTCGTTCTAAATCTCAAGTGTGCTTGCTCTCTCAATAAATCAAGGCTATGCTTTTTCGGCTGAAGAATCGTTTTTTGGACTGCTTCTGGATCTGCAATTCCAATAATTTCAAAGGTTTCAACTTGGAGTTCAACGCTTTGGCCAGAACCTTGAGATTCCACTAAAGTCCCAAATAGACTCACTGCCGCTCCGGTACTAATTGCACGAAGGGCTTTCTCATCAAACCTATCAAAATCAATTACCCCTTGAATATTTGCCATACAAGAGCCATCATTTATCTGGACGAATCTTTTACTTCTAAAAGCGCGCACCCATCCTTTTACCTCGAGCTTTTCTCCGAGGAAATTTGCCCCATTCTTAAGGAGTTCTGAAATTTTTATTCTAGCCATGTTACAAAATTAAAGGTTTTTTCCTTGACAAGGATTGCAAAACAGTACGCAATTAATTACAAATAGAAGGTTTCAAAATATTGTATTCGAAAATCTTTATTTTAATCTCAAATTGTTTCAAAAAATTAATTCAGAAAAGATAAATTTATAACTCTAAAACAAACCTCCGCTTATGAAAAAAACAATGCTCTTTACATTATTTTTATTTTCGATCATATCTATAGGGCTTTGTCAAAATGTCCTTGGGATAGATGTTTCCAATTGGCAGGGCAATATTAATTGGGAGCAAGTAAAAGCCGAGGGATACACTTTCGCCTGGGCCAAATCAACAGAAGGTATGACCTACACGGACCCCATGTTTTTTACCAATATGGAGAATGGACTCAATGCAAATGTTGTCATGGGGGCCTACCATTTTGCGAGGCCAGACAATAATACCCCTCAGGAGGATGCAATGAACTTTTTAAATATCGCCTCGGCCTATATTGGAAGCGGGTTTTTACCACCTGTTCTCGATTTAGAAAACCCATACTCCGGTGGACAGGCCATTGTACTTACAGATATGTTCACATCAGAGGAATTAAGTAATTGGGCCCAAGAATGGATGATTGAAGTAGAAACGCAAACAGGAATTGCTCCTTTTATTTATATCAACGGAAACTATGCCAATTACCTGAATTCTTCACTTACCGAATATGGCTTATGGTTTGCACAACCCGATGAGAACTTAAGCCCGCCTATCAATATTGGATCCTGGGAAAATTGGAAATTTAAACAGTATTCATGGTGGGGATCTATTGATGGAGTTCAGGGCGATGTTGACTTAAATATCTTTAATGGGACGCTACAAGATTTTAATGCAACTATAGGGCTTAATACAAGCGACATAGAAACTAGAATGAATAATAAAATTCATGTTTTTCCTAATCCCACAAGACACTTATTACATGTAAATATTGGAGAATCTGAAATTGACAAAATAGCCCTATATGACACCAAAGGTTTGATTCAAGAAATGCTTTTCAAAGATGGTTCAATTGATTGCTCAATTTTAAAATCTGGGCTGTATTACCTTCATTTAATTACCAAAGATGGAATCAAATATATTTTAAAAATAAACAAGGTTTAATCACGATCATCAATAAGCACATCTACTTACCATTCAGGGCAGACATGGTCATGTTTAAGCCGATAGTGACGAAAGATTGGATGAATTTCGTAGATTGTTCAATGCGTTCATCGAGGGCTATTTCCTCTTTTTTAGACCATGATCCCAAAACAAAATCTGCCTGTTTCCCACGCGGGTAGTCGTCACCGATTCCAAATCTCAATCTACTATAGGCTGTTGTCTTAAGCACTTCTTCAGTGTCCTTCAGGCCATTATGGCCTCCTGCCGAACCCTTACCCTTCAGGCGTAAAGTACCAAAAGGTAACGCCAAGTCGTCGCTAATTACAAGTAAGTTTGAAATTGGAATTTTTTCTTTCTGAAGCCAATACTGAATCGCTTTACCCGATAAATTCATGAAAGTGTTTGGTTTGATTAAAATCAACTTCCTTCCCTTAAACTTTAATTCAGCGCGATCAGCATATCGTTCAGTTTCAAATTTTAGGCTTGTACCTTTCACCAATCTATCTAAAATATCAAACCCGATATTATGTCGTGTGTGGGCATATGTCAAACCGGGATTACCAAGACCTGCAATCAAATATTTCATACTTCTACCATTGAGGACATGCATCGCATGCATTAATAGGTTTCAAATAAAAAAACCATCCAAATAAAACATGGGCTTCGAGATAACCAAACTGATGTCTGGCAATAGAATTAAAATCTTCAGGTCTTGTTTTTACGTTATTTTGAAGCATAAAACCAGAGCCTACTCCAGGCTGAATATAAAAATGTCTAAAAAATTCCAAGCGCATATCAGCATGAAGAGAAATCGCCATCCCTGACAAAGACTGCGTTTCTTGAGATTTTCTTCCGGCAAATGTGAAGTCATTCAGAGATACAATTGTACCAACTCCGGCTCCAAAAAGACTAGAAAATGCAAACCAAGCAGAACTCCTCTGTCTATACCACTGATCAACTCGAGAAACCTCAGCACGGATATAGTTTAATCCATTGCTATTTTCATAATGAAATGACGACTCTTGGGTAATCACAGGTTCATTAATATATGTTCCAGACCAATTGGTCTCAAGATCAACCCCTGGGTTGATCGTACCAGATAACTGATAGGGGATGTTGTCCTTGAGGATATATTTCATATGATCGAAACCCAGAGAGATCGCCCAATTTTTTTTGATCATATAACCAATGCGGATATTGTATTGCGGAATCGTTATGTTATTGAACTTAAAATAATTTTCATAACTCAAGGGTTCCTGTCGATCCTCTGCGCGACAACCTTGTAACGTAAAATCGTACCCAGGTCCCGTAAAATTAATATCACTTTTACTGTAGAAATCGCGGTTATACCCCCAATGTAAAAAGATAGCACCTGCATTAAAAGACTTTTTAGGTTTGGCCTTATTTCTTCTTTGAGAAAATCCCGAAAAGATCAAGCACAAAGTTAGCAGCAGTAAAAAGTACCTTTTCATTCTGAAATTAATTTTATCCATTTTTCCTGCGAAAGAATATCCTCGAGCTGAAAATGACTTCTTTTTTGAGTATCATACCACTCAATAAGTCCAATATCCTTAGCGTAGTATGAGACTGTCTCAAGCGCCTGCTGGCTTTCTTGTTTCGTGAATGGGTTTAATAAAGTATAAATAGCGTTCTCGACTAATTTAATACATTCCAAAGAATCAGATAACACTTGTCGCATTTTGATATCGCTCAACCTCCTATTCACCTCCATCAAAAAAACTGTAGAATCCGAAATCCCAGAAAACTTAGAAGTAAATTGAACTACTTCATCTTTTGATTTCGGAAAGAATAAGTCTTTATATAGTGTTGCCTTTTCATTTTCACCCAAAGCATTAACAACCATATGGTCCATGACATTCAAGGAGTCTAAATTAAAATTAAAGGCCTCAGTTAGCCTACCGTCTTGAACATAACGCTCCACAACGATATGTTTACCTTCAGAGTCCTCAACACCGTATACCCTGTGAAACTGTTCGTTTAATCCATGTATAACATCTCGATACCTGTAGACTTTAGGTTCTGTATTATAGTTGTAAAAGTATTTAGAATACGGATGTGAATATGTTGAAACCTCACTTGAGCATGCGTTCAAAACGAAAAATAACATTACAAAATAAAATCTTCGCATTACTTGGTCATTTTTAAAAATGAAACTTCATTTTCAGACAAGTGGCGATACATTCCTCTAGGAAGATCTTTTTTTGTGAGGCCGGAAAATCGAACACGATCTAATTTAACCACAGCAAGACCCATCGCCTCGAACATGCGGTGAATAACCTGTTTTTTACCAGAGCTTATTTCGATGCCTACCTCTCGTGAACTTCCTTCTTTTACATGTGTCGCATTTAACACCTTAGTTTTTCCATCCTCAAGATCTAAGCCATCAATCATTTGCTTTAAATGATTTTTAGTCACAGGTTTATTCGATTCAACGTGATAAAGTTTTTTGGATTGAAAGCGTGGGTGGTTTAACTTTTTAGATAAGTCCGTATCATTGGTGAATAGCAATAAACCCGTTGCGTCTTTCTCAAGCTTATCAACAGGAAAAAGCATCTCTCTACATGCTTTTTGAATCAAACTCAAAGCAGTCTTTCTCCCTTTTGACTCTCCCACTGTTGAATAAAACCCTTTTGGCTTATTTAATAAAACGTATCGCTTGTTGTAAGCCTTGATAGTTTCACCATCATATTTAACCTCATCATTAGGTTTTACTTTATATCCAAGCTCTGTGATTACCTTATTATTCACCATTACTACTCCAGCAGCAATCAAAACATCTGCCTCTCTCCGAGAACAAATACCAGCGTTAGATATAAACTTATTCAGCCTAACCTCATCACTAAAAGACGGAAGAGGGTCTCCCTTCTTTAGCCGCTGACGATACTCAATATACTTGCGTTTATCGCGCTTTGAAACATTTTTGTCAGGCTTTTGATTTTTTTTATCTCTTGGCATTACTATTGGCGTTTGAAAGGAATTTGGACTTTCAGAAAACAAAGATAGGCAATTTCACAAGGCTCTAAGAATACTGATATATCTATTCTTTTTGAAGAATATCAATATCATCTATTAGCTCATCTACTTCATTTCGATTGGTTCCATCATAATACCCTCTGATCTGTTTGTTTTCATCTACAAGCACAAAGTTATTTGTATGAATAAAATCGCTCCCTACATCCCCTTGGTTTTTGGCTTCAGCAGGCTTTAAAAGGAAAAATGATTTACGCGCTAATTTATAAATTGATGCTTTATCTCCTGTGAGAAAAAACCATTTTCCAGCTTCCGCACCATGGGCATTTGCATACTCTTTTAGAACCCAAGGCGTATCGCGCTCAGGGTCAACAGTAAAGCTAAGTATCACAACATTCGTATCGTTTAAAAAGGCGGATTGTATGCGCTTCATCTGTTCGTTCATGACTGGACAAATCCCCTTACAGCTGGCAAAAAAATATTCAACCACCCATATTTTTTTTGAGACACTACTCGAGCTAAAAGCCAAACTGTCTTGATTGATTAAATCAAAATCTGAAATGAAATGATCCCTCCCCTTGTTTCTGAGCTCTACATCAACCATTTCAGGATTTAAATCAATTGGATTAATGATCGTTAACTTTTTAGTATCGGAAGGTGCGTTAAAGTAATATGCAATAGGAACACACACGATTAGAAGAAGAAAAATAAAAATTACTTTTTTCATAAAATACCTTTATTCGCAAATATGCCTTTAATTATTTCCTTTCTTTCGACTTCAGGCCCTGAAAGTACACAATAGGGGAAATTATACTTTTTCAAAGATGCTTCGTAGACATCAAACAACCTATCTCTATCGAGTGCATTCTCTCTCAATGGATCTGAAATCCAATCAAAATCAGGTTTACAAAGAAAATAAAAATCGAATTCTTGTCGTTTTAATAGCTGTAAGATATGTTCTGATACGCGCTGGTATTTTTCCTCACTCCATATTTTCAATACCAACATTTCCGTATCAGCCACCAAAGCGCCTTTCGAAGAATTTCTGACAAATTGTTCTGCGGCAATTCTGTCCAAATCATCCATTGAATACGCCATTTTTTTTTGCAGATACGCTCTCGCATATTCCTCAATAATTTTTAAAGAAAATTCGTCTGAAAGCCATTTTGCCATGGTAGATTTTCCAGAACATTCCGGTCCAGTAAAAGCAATTCTAACCCCGCTCATATAGCTCTTTTTTCCACGTATATAAGCCCGCAACAGCTATGATCGTGAAAATTAAATATTGTATGCCCGTTAAGGAATAACCTTTAAAGTAATACAATGGAATAGATACAAGGTCTCCAACAATCCAAAACAACCAGTGTTCAATTTTTCTTCTCGCCATTAGCCACATCCCAACGAAAAATATAGCTGTTGTAAAGGTATCAACATATGCTATAATGCTATTCCACTTATCGAAGAAAGAATAAACCAAAAAAACAAATAACAAGGCAAAAATAAATAAGCCCTGTGCCATTCGAAATTCGAATTGATTCATTCTAGTAATTGGGTTAAGGTCATTTGTTCCTTTCTTTCGAGTCCAGTAATACCACCCATAAATACTCATGGAAAAATAATATGCATTTATCAGCATATCGCCTAATAAACCCCAATTGTATAAAAGATAGACAAATATTAAAGTGGAAACAATCCCGGTTGGATATACCAAAATATTATTTTTCTTGGAGAACCAAACGCTCAATAAACCGAAAAAAACAGCTGTAAATTCGAGAAAAACATTCAGTGTAGAATATTCTTGATAAGGCGCCAGTAAGGATGCGAAAATCGATTCCATTTAGAACGAGCAATATATGCACTGGTCAAATTTAGTAAGCATTTAATCCCCGACCTAATTTATTCATGAAGGATCAAGAAAGGAAGTTTAAGGCTCAAACAAATATTTATACCTCGGATAAAGTCTCGAAAGCTCCTCAAGGTAAATAATCGGCATACTTTTACACTTATCCCAAACCAAACTTTTAAACATATTGGCGGGATGCTGTTCTACCAAATCATTCGGTGGGGAAAGCTCCACACAAACAGCGATTCTTTTCGTTTTAGCTCTAATATAATTCTCTAGTCCTGCTCCATAATCTTTAGGATTTCTAGACACACGTGCCATTTTAAATTCACAAGCATTAGCCACTTTTGTATTTAGTAGCTCATCAAGGCCCTTAAAATAGGAATGGGTTCCACGATCCGCCCAAAATAAAACATCTCCTTTGGTATGATAAGATAATGTGATCAATGGGATCAAAGTATCGACAAAATCCTGAATGATGCGAGCCTCATTTGCTTCGCACGGAAAAGCTCCTTTATACCCCTGAGAGGCGGGTTCCTCCTCAAATAAGTGTCCATGCTTTACTTCAAAATTACCATCATCAAAATTATTGTTGAGGTCGATTCCCATTCCATTTGCTTTCCAGTCGGAATATGGTCCTACCCTCTTTATTGAGTCAACTAAAGCGCGATAAGATTCAATTCCCTCCCAATCCTCCTGCGCAATTTTGAGCCCATCTGGATTTGCCACGGGTATGACAAATAAGTCGTATTCTTCTATAATTTTATTAGCAGATTTATATATGCCATCTTTGGTCAACAAAGAGTACAAAAACTCATCACAAAACTTTAGAACGAATTTTGAGCTATAAAATTCTCTTGCATGTAAATTACCTACGATTAAAACTGGCTTTTTCTTGACGTTGCTTTTCTTGGAGATTTTAAGCAAAGGAATGGCCTGTCCAAATTCAGAGTGCCCTAATAACGAAATTTCAAGAAACGGCTCGTACAAATAAAACATGTCAACAATAGCCTCATAAGACATTGACAATGAATATCTCAAAGTATCGTTAATGCCAACCTTTCTGTTTTTTTGGTTGAAAGATAGAAGAGGTAACAGAAGAAATAATATTAAAATCCTTTGCTTAATACTCATGTAGGATAGGATTTGGATATTGCTTATTTTTGAAAGTATCAAATCAAAGGTAATGACAAATAAAGGTTCTTTGTGTGAAATATTAAATATTGATTTTCCTGTGATCATGGCTCCCATGTTTTTGGTGTCAAATGAGAAAATGATTATTGAAGCGCTACGAAACGGCATAACGGGCGCAATACCAGCATTGAACTACAGAACAGTCGATGAATTACGCACAGCCATCAGGCACATAAAAAAAGAAGTTAATGGCCCATTTGGTATAAATCTGATTGTAAATAAATCAAACTTTCTTTACAAACAACAGCTCAAGGTATGCTGTGAAGAAGGAATAGCCTATTTCATAACCTCACTCGGGTCTCCCGCAGAAACTATTGAAATGGCCAAAAAATATGGTGTAAAGGTTTTCTGTGATGTCGTAGATGTAAAATATGCTCGCAAGGTGGAATCCTTAGGGGCGGATGCAATTATTGCTGTTAACAAAGAGGCGGGCGGACATGCCGGACCAACACCCTTTGCTGAGCTCATTCCGGCACTTAAAAAAGAATGCAATATCCCTATAATTTCCGCTGGTGGAATTGGAAATGGTCAAGGTATTAAAGAGATGCTAGATTTGGGAGCTGATGGTGTTTCCATGGGCAGTATCTTTATTGCAACAAATGAAGCCCCTGTTTCTCAAGGATATAAAGATGCTTGCGTTGATTATGGCGCTAAAGATATTGTTCTAACCACAAAACTTTCCGGAACGCCCTGCACAGTGATTAAAACTCCGTATGTAGAAAAGATTGGCACCTCACAAAACTTCCTAGAAAGTTTTCTAAACAAAAATAAAAAAGTCAAAAAATGGTTCAAAGCATTAACCTTTATGAGGGGTATGAAAAGTCTTCAAAAGGCTGCGTTTTCTACAACCTATAAAACCGTGTGGTGTGCGGGGCCATCCATTGAACACGTGAAAGAAATTCTATCTGTAAAACAAGTAATTAATAACCTAAAGTCTGAATTCAACGCTTAGCCAATAGAATTCTAAAAGTTGTTCCATGGCCAATCTTCGATGACGCAACAAAGACTTTACCCGAATGGTGTTCTTCAATAATTCTTTTTACCAATGCTAAACCAAGCCCCCAACCTCTTTTCTTGGTAGAAAACCCTGGTTCAAAGATGGCCTTTTGGTCTTTGGTAGAAATACCCTTTCCTGAATCAATAAAATCAATAACAATATTCGTTTTTTGATTATATATTTTTACTTCTAGCTTACCATCTCCTTGCATGGCATCTACAGCATTCTTACACAGGTTCTCAACGACCCAATCTATTAAAGACGCATTGTGCGCAACGCTATCAGTCTGTTCAAGATCAGAGTGGAAAATAAGCTCAACTTTATTTGAAAGGCGTGCGCGTAAATATTCCAAGTTATTTTCAATTGTGCTGCTAATGTCTTTTTGTTCAAGCTTTGCCTCCGAACCAATTTTAGAAAATCGATCTGTAATTCTCTCAAGCCGGACCAAATCTTTTTTCATCTCCGTCGTGACCATAGGATCAACCTTTAAACTCTCGAGGTGTGCCTGCCAACCCATGAGAGAAGAGAGTGGTGTCCCAAGCTGATGCGCTGTTTCTTTTGCCATTCCGGCCCAAACCCTCTTTTGTTCTGCCTTTCGGTAAGTGGAGAAAATAAAATATCCTAATAAAATTAGCATAGCAAGAACCGCAAACTGTATACTCGGAATCCATTGTAAATAAATCAATTCATCACTATCTGAAAAATAAAGCTCCTTTTTTCCTGTTCCAAAATCAAAGACTAAAGGCGTATTATCAAGTTTCCATTCCTCCCTCAATAATTTACTTTCGGCTTCGCTTAGATCTAAATTACTTGCCTCCAAAGAATCAGAGGAAACATCCCAAAGCATAACAGGGATAAGGGCTTTATTGTCTTTAATCTCATTATTAAATGAGGAAATAAGAAGCGCACTCTCTCGCTGAAGTCGATCTAATTCAAATGAATTCCCAAAAACAAACTTTAAAAACTCGCCATCCAAATACTCGATAATCCGATACTGACCAATGTTTTCCCACTTCGAAGCTTTTAAAATACAAATCGAATCCTTTTCAGAAAAAGACGAAATACCTCGAAATAATGAATCCATATTCCTGTACTGCATTACATTGTTCTCCTCTGTTAGAAGCACAACGGGTATTTCAGTATTTGATTGAATGATAGAAAGAGAAAACTCCACATCCTGATTTTTAGATAGGTCAGATTTTGTGAGGAGTATTTTTTGTGCTTCTACGACCAAGTCAATCTTTTGCTTTTCTTTTCTTTTTAGTTCAGAAAAAATAGCATTAGAAAGCTGAACCAGCTCTCCCTTCTTATTGATTGCTTCAACCCACTGCTTGGCTTTTGATTTTTCACGTTCCCCAATCTTAGCAACAAAATTATTGGAGACAGCTAAAGAAATGGCAATAACAATCAGAACCATAAGCGATAGAAAAATTTTCCATCGTTGCTTATTTACGTGAATGCCGTTGGCTGATTTTACCATGTAATCCTAAAATTAAGGCTTATCTTTGAATCTATGAATTTGAAAATTAAGAATCCTGTAACTGTTTTTATTTTTAGTTTCTGCTTGATTGCTTTACCCTTATTTTTATTTCCCATCAATTTATTTCCAGGTGAAATAATTTTATCCATAAACGGTACCGAACAAACAAGCGAAGCACCACTGAGCTTATCTTACTTCATCGGTTTAGGTTATGAGCCATCCGATATGGTACACATAAAAAAATTTTATCTAACTGCCCGCGGTTATGCACTTGCTGCGTGCCTATTGTTGGGCATTCCTTTTCTCATCACTTACAGAATTTTCCTAAATAAAAAGGGCTGAATCTACAAGGATTTCGTTCTACCTCCATCTACGGGTAAGTTTACCCCATTAATATAATCTGCCTCGTTTGAAGCTAAAAATGCAATTGCCTTTGCAACCTCCTCGGGCTCTGCAATTCGCTGCATTGGAACTTGGCTTGCCATTACTTGAAATATCTCATCAACTGATTTATTCATTTTCGATGCCTTTGCATTCGCAATGTCTGATAAACGAGAGGTGTTTGTTGCGCCAGGTAGGACATTGTTGACTGTAATGTTGTATTCACCAAGTTCATTTGCAAGTGTTTTGCTCCAGTTTGCCACCGCCCCACGTACCGTATTTGAAACGCCAAGACCATTGAGCGGTTGTTTTACTGAAGTCGAAATAACATTAATAATTCTTCCAAACTTATCCTTTATCATACCAGGAATAGTTGCTTGGGCGAGTATATGATTACAAATTAAATGCTGCTGAAAAGTATTGATAAACTCTTCAGGTCTTGCATCTTTAATCAATCCCCCTGCAGGACCTCCGGTATTGTTTACGAGTATATGAATTGAACGATCATTTTGATTGACAAAACCTTCGATGACCTGCTGTAATTTGGATGGATTAGAGAAATCAGCAACCAAAACCCCATGCTTTTGATGCTCATTGACAATAGATAGCTCTGACAGAACACCTTGAAGCTTTGACTCATTTCTTGCCAAAAGGATTACCGAAGCCCCTCTTTCAGCAAAAAGCTTGGCCGTTTCCTTACCAATGCCTTGTGAACTTCCGGACACGATTGCATTCTTGTTTATTAAATTTTCCATATTCATTTATTCAACGTAATTAATAAAATAAAGTAAAAATGTCCATCGTAAATTTATTTCTATCGATAGAATTTCATATTTTCGCTAAAATACAAATCAAAAAACTTAACTAAATGAAAAAATTACTACTATTTAGCATTTCGTTGTTCTTTGGACTATCGTCTGTAAAAGCACAATGTGATGCACCCTCAGCAGTAAGTCCTCTCGCCTTTTGTGGAGGAGGTACAAGTATACCAATTGAGGCAACTGCAAGTGCTGCATCATTGACATATACGCTCGTTATGAATGATTCATGGGGTGATGGGTGGAACGGAAACGAAATTTCTATTTCCGCAGACGGAAATGTTGTTCTTGCAAACGCAACGATACCCACAGGTTCGACTGGCACAGCTACCTTTACATTCCTTGAAGGATCCGTTTTAACAGGGGCTTGGGTTGCTGGAAGTTTTCAAGGAGAAGTCTCCTTTGACATCCAAGACGAAACAGGAGCGGTCGTTTATTCAGGTGGTTACGGTGATGCTATTGGCTATGCCGTTCCAAGCGACACATACACCTTAAATTGGTATGATGCCCCAGGTGGCAATAATATAGGCACGGGTTCGCCATTTGACATTGTTGCGCTAACCTCTGGAACTGGTTCTTACAGCTTTTTTGTTACCCAAACAGGAGTTATTTGTACTGAAAGTGCTCCTACTGAGGTTGTTGTCAATATAACTGATGTTAATGTTGACCTTTTGATACAAGATGTTTCTTGTATTGGAAACACAGATGGTACGTTTTCCATTTCAAATGTTCAGTGTGGTTCTCTTCCTTTCAACTTTTCAGTAGACGGAGGAGCTTTTGGTCCTGCACCAACGGATTTAGCCGCCGGTACATACGTTGTAATTGTTGAAGATGGAACAGGTCTTCAAAGTTCTCCTATTACAGTTGAAATCGCAACACCACCAACAGTAGTTCCTGGTCCGCCCGCGGCTGACACTTTACTTGCTTATTGCAGTGGGTCTTCTAGTATCTTATTAGAGGCAACGCCAAGCGGTCTTCCAGTAGTATATACACTGAATATGTTTGATTCATGGGGTGATGGATGGAATGGAAATGCTGTAACTATTTTAGTTGATGGTGAAGTTGCCCTTGCTGATGCAACGATAGCTACCGGAGACAATGCAACTGCAAATTTTGTTGCTACTGAGGGTGCTACAGTAACGGCAGAATGGACCGCAGGAGCTTTCACGAACGAAGTTTCTTTTAATATTGCGGATGCAGATGGAAATATTGTTTACAGTGGGGCATTCAATGACCCAATGGGCTTCTCAATACCAGCAGGGACTTATCCTTTGAATTGGTATGATGCCGCTTCAGGAGGAAACCTTGAAGGAAATGGCTCACCTTTTGAAGCTGTTGGAACAGGAGTTATGCCGGCTTCAACTACGGGTACTTATGACTTTTTCGTAACACAATCAAATGGCGGATGTGAAAGTAGCGCTGTGCAAGTTACACTTGAAATTACAGATGTGAATGTCACACTAAGTGTTACAGACGAAACGTGTACGGATTATGCCAATGGTAGTTTTGCAATTTTGGATACCTTGTGTGGAACTGCACCTTTCCTATTCCAAGTCGATAGTGGTGCATTTGACGTCGCTCCAAACTTAACTGCAGGAACCTACTCTATCGTAGTTAGGGATGCTGATTCACTTTTCAGTGCTCCAATTGAAATTACAATTGCAACTTTAGAGACGTCTATCCCTCCATCTCCGGTTGCTGATACTGCAGTATACGCGTGTGTTGGCGATACGAGTATTGAGCTAACGGCTGTAGGCGATGTTGCTTCAACGGACTCGTTATTAACTACCATGGCAGGAGGTAATGGATCTAGTGCAAATATGTTTGTAATTGAGGCTATTCAAGAAACTACAATAGAAAGTTTTGCACTGAATATGAATGTAGGTTCAAATGGAGATGTTTCCATTTTCTACAGAGCAGATGACTACCAAACTATTCCTGGAGCGAATACCAGTGATGCTGGTTGGATTCTAGTAGGAACTGCCGAAGGTCTTGTTTCTAACGGACCGGATTATACAAATATTCCTGTTCCAGTAAATATTACTATCCCTGCTGGAGAAAGGTATTCCTTCCACATTGGTTCTACAGGATCTATAACATATACAAACGGAACAGGATTAGGAAACGTTTGGGCATCGAATGCTAGTTTCAATTTTATTGAAGGTCACGGTGGTACTATTTTTGGTTGTAACTTCGCGCCACGTATCTTTAATGGTCTAATACGATTTGAAGCAACTGAAGCCATTGATGTGGCTTGGTTTGATGCTTCAACAGGTGGAGCTGTTATCGGAAATGGATCACCTTTTGAGTCTGTTGGAACAGCCATCCTACCAGATGCCAACACAGCTGGTGAATATGACTTCTATGTGGCAAGTAATAATAACGGTTGCTACAGTGAAGAAACCGTTGAGGTCAGTGTGAATGTTTCTGATGTAAATGTATACCTATCTGCAGTAGATGCTTCTTGTAATACTGGAGCCGATGGATCATTTGTTATTGACTCAGTTGCCTGCGGAGAGGTTCCGTTCTCTTTCTCTGTAAATGGAGGGGCAGTTGGTGCTGCACCTACAGACTTGTCGGCTGGCGTTTACGAGGTCGTTGTATTTGATGGCTTAGGTGATTCGTCAAGTGTTTATTTCTTAACTGTTGGAAGTGCCGATGGCCCCTCTGACCTGGTTATAAATGAACTTACTGATACAAGTGTAAACGTGTCTTGGATCTCTAATGGTTCTGAGGCTGCGTGGACTGTTGAATATGGTGCTGCTGGATTCACACCAGGTTCTGGAGAAGAAATTGGCTCTGTTTCTGTGACGGATACTGTTGCATTTATAAATAACCTCATGGGTAATACTGATTACGACTTCTATGTAGTTGCGGATTGTGGAACTGGCGTTAATGGCGACTGGGCACAAATCTCATTCACTACAGACTGCGGATTCTACACAGTTCCTTTTGAAGAGACATTTGAGGATGACTCAGATACAAGAATTTGCTGGTATAACATCTACGAGGTGTTAGAAGCTGATTGGACCTACCAAACTGGTGCTGGTGGAGGAATCGGTGGAGCCGCTCTTAATTCATATGAAGGGACACTGAATGCAAGATTTGTTAGCTCACCAGCGGGTGAAGTAACAAAACTCGCTTCTCCAAGATTTGATCTTTCTGATCAAGATAGTGTTGCACTTGTATTTGCATACGCTCAAGAAGTATGGGCGGGTGATCAAAATGAAACTCGAGTTTACATGAGAGATACAGATACTGCTCAATGGGTGGAGATTGCTTCTTACACAGATGACACGCCAGAGTGGACTGTTGATACACTATTCATTGTTGATACAACAGACCAATTAGAGATTGCTTTCGAAGGAACTTCTAACTGGGGTAGAGCGAACGTGGTAGATCAAATTCAGATTTTACCTTGTTCTGTTGAGCCAGGAATTGATGGTGGTGGAAATGTTTGTAGAGCAGTCGACACAGTTGACCTTAACCAATTCATCACAGCTGGTGAAACCTATGGTTATTGGAGCTTCCCTGCAAATGAAACCTTTGTAAATGGTTCAGTTGCTGATGTACAGTTCTTACCAGAAGGTACTCACGATTTCCTTTATGTTGTGAAAACACCATGTGCTGCAGATACAACAGTTGCGACACTTGTAATTTATGGTCCTTCCTCTGCAGGTGATGATGGTGCTGATTCAGTTTGTTTGAATGAGCCTTACAACCTGTTGTCTTCATTGTCAGGTAATATTGACCTTGGTGGAGATTGGATTGATCCTCAAGGGAACAACCTTGGTTCGCCAGACATTACAGCGAGTAATATCCCAGGTAGTTATAACTACTCATATATAACTTCTAACGGAGTTTGTGCTGCGGATACCTCAACTGTTCTATTGTTTGTTGATGGTGGATGTGATTACCTTGGACTCATGGAGGCAGACTTGAGCTTCTTTGAATTGTATCCAAACCCGACAAGCGGTAGCTTTAACATTCAAGCGAATGAAGCTGAAGGATTCTTTAGCGTGGAAGTTACTGATTTGAACGGAAGAATCATCCAAACATTCAAAAACTACATTACAGGAAATGAAATCAAATCTGTTGATTTGAAAAATTCAGAAACTGGAACGTACTTCGTGAAAATTTACAATAACAATGTGTTTAAAACATTCAGAGTTGTTAAAAATTAATCGCGATATTCATTAAATTAAAGGGAGGCTTCGGCCTCCCTTTTTTTATTTTCATATTTTCGGTATATGTTTAAACTTCCCGATGTCCCCGTAAGTATTTTTTCAACGATGTCACATCTTGCACGAAAACACAAGGCAATAAATCTATCGCAAGGCTTTCCAGATTTCGAAATAGATCCTACTCTTATATCACTTATTGAAAAAGTAAGTAAAGGTAGCGTTCATCAATATTCTCCAATGGCAGGAGAACCAAAGTTGCTCGAAGAAACCTCTAATTTAGTCTACGAATCCTACAGACGAGAACTAAATCCACATAAAGAGATTTTAATTACTGCAGGAGCAACGCAAGGGATTTTTACATGTATTCAGGCCTTGGTTAAGCCCGGTGATGAAGTGCTCATTCTTGATCCAAGTTATGATTGTTATATTATGCCTATCACTCTCAGTCAGGGTGTTCCTGTTCGAATACCCTTAAATAAAGAATTTCTCCCCGATTGGAATTTAATTAAGGATGCTGTGAATGAAAAAACCAAACTGATTATCACGAATAACCCGCATAACCCGTCGGGTCGGATATGGAGCAAATCTGACTTGCAAGAACTATCTGAGCTATTGCTTAGTAATCCAAAACTATATCACCTATCCGATGAGGTTTACGAGCATATTACATTTGAATCTAGGCACGAATCTGCCAATTTGTTTGAGGCATTACATGCCAAAACCATCATTGTATCCTCTTTTGGTAAAAGTTTACATATTACAGGTTGGAAAGTGGGCTATGTTGTTGCCCCTGAAAACCTTATGAACGAACTGAAAAAAGTGCATCAATATCTTGTTTTCACCGTAAATAGTCTAAGCCAACATGTTCTTGCGGAATATTTGAAGGAGCAAAATGTGAAAGAATTAAGTAGTTTTTATCGTCAAAAAAGAGACCTGTTTAGAGCAGGAATGCAAAAAAGTAAATTTAAATTATTGCCCTGTGAAGGTACGTACTTTCAACTTGCCTCGTATTCAAATCATTCTCAAGAATCTGATGTTAATTTCTGCCTTCAGCTCGTAGAAGAATTCAAACTCGCCGCAATTCCCATATCGGTTTTCAGTGCACACAAAGAAAAAAGAAAGGTAGTAAGATTCTGCTTTGCCAAGGAAAATGAAACATTAACAAAAGCAACAGAGCTTTTATGCAAGATTTAAATATAGGTATATTACAATTTGATCAGGCCTGGGAAGACAAGCAAAAAAACTTCTCTAAAATAAAGCATCTTTCACCAAATAAAGGTTCCGTTGACCTTCTTCTGCTCCCCGAAATGTTTCATACTGGATTTACCATGAACCATAAAACGCATTCTGAAAAAACCCAACATTCAATAGGGCTTGATTTTCTGCACTCCCTGAGTAAGGAGCTTCAATGTGCAATTTATACGAGCTTGATCATTGAGGAAAACAAGCGCATTTTCAATAGAGGTGTTTTTATTTACAATGGAGAAAACAACTTTTATGACAAGCGGAAATGCTTTGGGCTAGGTGGTGAAACGGATTCTTTTACACCCGGAAAAAATGAGGTAATCGTTGACTTTAAAGGGTGGAAGTTGAACTTACAAATATGCTATGACCTTAGATTCCCTGAATTAACAAGAAATCAACTCGATGCAAATGGAATTGCAAAAAGTGACGTGTTACTTTATGTTGCCAACTGGCCCAAAAAAAGAATCCAACACTGGGTATCATTACTAAAAGCAAGAGCCATTGAAAATCAGTGCTATGTTGTTGCATGTAATCGAGTAGGTATAGATGGAAATAATATTGAATACAATGGGAACAGTCTGATTATTGATCCAAATGGGATCATTCAAAATCCAACATTTGAAAAATATACAGAAGGAATAATAAATGGGCGACTTTCACCACAAATACTTTTAAATCTAAGAGAAAAACTTCCTTTTCTTGAAGACCGCTAGTTATGTTAAGAGTTTTGTATATTTAATGCAATAAATTAATTATATGAAAAAACTACTACTTATCACCTGCTTGATTCTATCAGCAGGTATTACCTGGTCGCAAAAGGCACCACGCATAGCTACGCTTAATGAGCTCATTGGAACAGAAAAACCAGCGTTAAACATTCAACACCTAAAAGAGGAAGGAATCACTATTTGGTCTGATGATTTCTCAGACGAAGCCACATGGACTCTTGACAATAGTGGTCAGCAAGGCGTTGACTATGGTTGGAATATCAACGCAGTTTCTGACGGGTGGTATTCATCAAATGGTATCAACTCCACGTCAGGAGGGAATTATGCAGAGTTGGTTAATGGTGACCCTTTCGCTGAAACACAGGCCTTGGATGTAGTGTATACGATGACCACTGCAAATCCAATTGACGTAATTGCCTTGGCTGGTACGAACGAAATTACATTGGAATTTGAACAATTTGGTGCAAGGTTCAATGACCTTCAGCAAATTTCAATTAGCACAGATGGACTTGTTTTTACACCAATAGGTAACAACAATGATATACCAGTTTTATCCGCATCAGGAGGCTCGGCTTACGACAACCCAGACCTAAAACAAATTAATTTAGCAACCATTTTAGATACGAATAGCGCTCCAATTTGGATCCAGTTCAGCTGGACCACCAATTTCCCGGCAGCAGCAGAAAACCCTAATGTATGGGTTACCTACGGCTGGTACATTGACGATATTCGTTTGGTTACTAATCCAGGAAATGACCTTGAAATCACAGAAACATATTGGGGAACCGAGGGGCTACATTACTATCAAATTCCTCTTACCCAAGTTGCGCCAATAGATTTTGAAGTCGCCGTATTTAATGGTGGAGTAAATACACAAACGAATGTAGTCTTAAATGCAGATGTCAATAGCGGTGCCTTTACAGGTTCGAGTGATGCTGCTCAGATTGAAGCCCTAGATACTGCATTGTTGGCGCTAAATACGCAATTCACACCTGATGCAAATGGCACTTATGATATCGTGCAAACCATTAGTGCTGACTCCACGGATGATGTACCAGGAAACAACGAAATAGATGATATCAGCTTCTCTGTTGGTGACTATATATATGCGCGTGACAACGGATCTCCAGGAGGGAGTACGACCAATGGAGCAGACGGGTTCGAATCAGGTAATCTATTTGACGTTTGGGCTGACCAGACACTGAAAGCAATCGATGTAAGAATTCCTGGTGGGACAAATGGCGCTCAGGTTGGAACAGAGTTTTATGTAAAACTCTACTCGGTTGACGTTACGACTGGTGACTTTGTATATGAAGTAGAATCTGATATATTGACGCTCACTCAGCAAATGCAAAACACGAGCCTCACAGTTCCATTTCTGAGTCCAATCAATGTGATTGCAAATACCACCTACCTCGCAGTTGTTGGTTCTTATGATGAAGGCTTTCGTGTTTCAACAGCGGGAAGCTCAGAACCGCAAACATCCTTCTTTTTAGATCTTGCAGATAACACATGGTATTACCAAACTGGAACACCTTATGTAAGGTTGAATTTTGATGAGACGATTGGAATAGAAGAGGATAAAGCCGAATTTGCTGCTGGTAATGTATTCCCAAATCCTATCTCTGAACAAGGTCAATTAAATGTGTTCATGAATAACGCACAAAACATGACTATGGACATTACAGACCTTTCAGGTAAACTTGTGGGCTCAGAAATTAGGAGTCTAAATCAAGGAGAAAATAAAATCCTCCTTGACGCAAAGCAACTTTCTTCGGGTATTTACACAGTAACTTTATCAAGCGGAACAACATCATTCTCAAGAAAAATGATTGTTCAATAATCGAAAAAAATAACAACTATTTAAGCCGGCATATGCCGGCTTTTTTTGATGGAGTTTGAAATTGGATACCTTGGCTTACTGCTGACTAGTTTCTTGGCAGCAACTTTCTTACCAATAACCTCGGAAGTTTTTTTGGTGAGTATGCTTGTTCTAAGATACGATCCCTTAATGAGTCTGTTATATGCATCCGTCGGAAATGCAGCAGGAGGATGGTTAAACTACTTTATAGGCCGTCTAGGCAATCCTGAATGGTTAAAGCGTTTAAAAATTTCGCAAGATAAAATCTTAAGCTGGAAGTATAAGGTTCAGCGATACGGGCATTGGCTTGGACTTCTAAGTTGGCTCCCCTTTATTGGAGATGTAATGGCTACTGCACTAGGTTTTTTTAGGTCGCCTTGGGTTCCAAGCTTCATATTTATATTCATTGGTAAATTTTTACGCTACCTCGTCATCATACTCTTGTTTAAGCTAGGATGGTTTTAGAAGCAACAATTTTTCAAAATTACCGTAGATTAGTTAGTAACTTGAGCCGTCGCCTGTTCAATAAAAGAATTTATGCAAAGAATTTTTAGCTTCATAACAAATATGGTTGATAGCTTTCGCTTGAATCAGGAGAAAGAAGATTTTAATGTAATTGCAGAAAATATTGACAATGGTGTCGTCTTCAAGGGAACCAACCTATGGATTTTAGTATTTGCCATTTTAATCTGTTCTTTAGGATTGAATGTAAATTCTACTGCCGTTGTCATTGGTGCCATGCTTGTTTCACCTCTTATGGGTCCAATCATCGGTCTAGGATTTGGGATAGCAACCTCAGATATTGGCTTGCTAAAAAAGGCGCTTTACAACTACTTATTTGCCGGTATCGTGGCACTCGTTGCATCTACACTTTACTTTGCACTGACCCCAATCCATATCGCACAAACCGAAATGTTATCGAGGACTTCGCCTAATATTTACGATGTTCTCATTGCTTTTTTCGGTGGGCTTGCAGGGATTGTAGCGATTGCGAGCAAAATGAAAGGTAATGTTATCCCTGGAGTTGCCATTGCAACTGCCTTGATGCCCCCGTTGTGTACGGCTGGGTATGGACTGGCAACATTACAGTGGAGTTTTTTCTTTGGAGCATTTTACTTGTTTTTTATCAACACCGTATTTATTTCGTTGGCTACCTTGCTAACAGCGCGGCTATTAAAATTCCCCCAAAAGCAGCAGCTCGATGAGAAACTTTCCAAACGAACAAATAGAATTATTTTATTCATTACAGTCTTAACCATTGTGCCAAGTATTTATTTTGGTTATACCATGGTTCAGCAGGATCGATACATGCAGAAGGCCATACGATTTGTGAAGAGTGAAATTGCCAAACATCCAACAAAAAATAGCTTTTTGCTTGATAATGAGATCGATGCATCAGAGGAAATTATTACACTTATTTATGGAGGTGAAAATATTTCAAAAGAAGAAATAAATTCCCTTGAGAAGAACTTAATTGACTTCGATCTTGAGGAGACCAAATTGGATATCCAAATTGGATTTGGTAAAAAAGAGGAAGATGAAATCAATCCTTTGGCTGCTGAACTACTATCAAAAGAGCAAAAAATTCAAGATATGGAGGAAAAGCTTGACAAAGCGAATCAAACATTAGATAGTATTCAAGAGATAGATATTGTAAGTGGTAAGATATTTAAAGAGTTAAAAGCCCAATACCAGTCGGTAATTTCACTATCTATGCAACCTAGCATTGAGTTTAAAGACTCCTCTAATCTAGAAGTTTGGTTAGTTCATATCAAACTTCAACAGGTTCTAAATGAGGAGGATGAAATAAGAATCCTTTCATGGCTTCAAGAGCGTGTTGGAAATAAAAATCTTTATATCCACTATAAAGTAATAACACCGCCAACATCAGATATAATTACTCCTTTTTTGGCCCCTTGAGATAATTCATAAAAGGGTCGCTTTTTAAAATTAGATCATCAACAGTATATTGAATCAATTTGTCTGGTGTGATTTCGATTAAACCCTGCTCAGCCGAGCTAAGCTTCAATGTAGAAATGGTTATTGGAATTCTTGAATTTTCCAATATCACCCTTGCTGCGTTGCCATGCGTTCCCTGCATTGACCCGAAACATGGTGTGCCTACTAATTCTCCTCTATGTTGCTGCTTAAACCATGAAGCAAGTAGCACAGATGCAGACATAGAAAGTCCATTTGTAAGTAAAGTACATTTTCCGATATAGGTTATATTTAAGGGGTTTCTGAGCTGCTTTTGATATAAAATAGAGCTCATTGAGCCCATCGCGCTTTTATAAAAATCATACTCTTTGCTAATCATCCCATCAGGGTATACCCTCATTGCTTTCTTCACAAAATCTATCTTTTTTAATCTAGATAGAGTTTCAAAACGATCGAGCTCACTTCTTTTATATAGGTAGTTTAAGTCATACGTTTTTCCTTTTGTGTTCAAGTAGCTTAATATGTGCTCCAACAAAAGGACGTAACCTCCCCTATTACCTCTTACATCCAAAACAACATGGGGAATGTCCTTTCGCTCTACTTTTTTAAAAAAGGAATTAATCCCTCTTTTATACCTTCTTTCCCTACGAGATTCAAATGACTTCAGACCTAAATAGGCCAAACCATCGGAAATTCTAAATTCCAAATCATTTTTAGTATTCCAACTATTATTCCCAAAATATCGATCTAGCCTAATAGACGGAATAACTCGACTAAGCGTATCTCCGGAATATACATAAGTCATCTCAACCTCTCGATAAGGAGTTTCATTGAATAAATTAAAAACAAGCCCCATCATGATTGTGATAAGCTCCTCACGTGCAGATATCGAACCTCCCTCAATCGGCGCCAATGTTTCTGTCAAAAAATATAGTTCCTTGACAGTTTGGTTGTTTAACCAAAGGACCTCTGCTCCTACAGGAACAGCATTATTCAAAATTTTGGTCAAATAAAACTTTTCGTTAATGGCTTTTAAATAAAACGGAGCTACCCTTCTTTTTTTAGGGCCTAAACGTAGCAACTCTTTAGGATTTAATGCTGTATGCGAATCCTTAAGAACCCTCGTAAATGAATTTATGATTTGTGCAAATTGCAGGACAGTTTTGGGGTGTTGGACTAAATCCAAGGTACGATGATACGCTACATTAAATGCGCTATCTGAACAATTATAAAAGGGGTCAGGGTGTGTTTGCAAAATTACTTCCTTCAACTGAACTAAATCATTAACCATGTCTTTGACCTGCAGTGAGTCGCATAAATCGCTTGTTTTTTCATCAAATGCTCCGCGCAAAAAAGTCGATTGTCCGAATGAGATAAATTCGAAAGAAAATAGGAATATAAATAAGAACGCCTTCAATGGATTGTATTCTTTTTCTAAATTACATTATAACCTGAATATTAGTGCCATTTAAAAACGAAAAATATTCCAATTGTGTTAATTTTATAATTCAATGATGACCAAGGAAATAATACGCGTTCTATCGCTAAATATTTTGATTGAATGACAACATTCCTTATTTCAGGAGGTAGAGGCCTAGTAGGAAAGTCGTTGGGAAAAATGCTCAAAAGACAAGGCCATACTGTCTTTAAACTAACTAGGCGCCCCAAGAGAAAAGGTCACATTTATTGGAATCCAGAAAAACAGAGTATTGAAGGAAAGCACCTACACAAGATAGAGGTTATTATCAATCTAGCTGGAGCAAATATTGCATCTCAAAAATGGACTAAAAAAAGAAAAACAGAGCTTCTCAACTCTCGTGTTAATTCAATACAGTTTTTGAAACGAACAGCGGCAACCATGCCAAAGTTGAACTATTTTATAAGTGCTTCAGGAATAAATTGTTACGGTTATAACACACAAATTGAGAAAACAGAATCCGATCAATATGGCAGTGATTTTTTATCTGAATTGGTCAAGGAATGGGAAATTGCTAGTAATGACTTTAAAGAAATCTGTCCTGTTGCCATACTTAGAATTGCATTGGTTGTAGATAAAAAAGGTGGGGCACTCGAAAAAATAATGAAGCCCGTAAAATTTGGCTTAGGGTCACCCCTAGGTACAGGACAGCAATACCTCCCATGGATTCATATAAAAGATTTATGTAGAATGTTTGTTTATTGTATCGAACATCAAAAAGAAGGAACATTTAATGCAGCGAATGGATATATTTCGAATGAGGAATTTATGAAAACTATATCGAAAAAAATGAGAAAGCCATTCTTCTTCCCAGCTATTCCGAAAACTGTTTTATCATTTTTTCTAGGTGAAATGTCAACGATGCTTACAGAGAGCTTGAAAGTTTCAAATAAAAAGATAAAGGAAAACGGTTTTGAGTTTCTTTTTCCCGATTTTGATTCTGCAATGAACCATATCGTAAAAAATGAGGACTGAATTTTCCTAACAAAAATTTGTAGATAAATACCCTAACTTTTCGCTTTGATTTAATGTATTTAAAGTTAACTTCAAATAAAAGAACCTGAATGGCAAAAAAGCAAAAAATCTTCGTCCTTGACACCTCCGTTTTACTCCATGACCACCAATCCATAACCACCTTTGAAGATAACAATGTGGCGATACCTATTACCGTACTAGAAGAGCTCGATAAATTCAAAGTTGGTAACGATACCAAAAACTTCTGTGCGCGTGAGGTCATTAGGTTTATAGACCGTCTCTCTGGGAACGGTGGTTTGCAAGACTGGATCTCTTTGGGAAAAGGAAAAGGGTCCTTCAGAGTAATTATGGAGCAGAAGCCCAAAAAGATTGATGCTGAGGCAGTATATGCTGAAGGGAAAAATGACCATAAAATAATAAATGCAGCACTTTACCTAAAAGAAAACGAGCCTAAGAAAGCCATTACATTGGTTACAAAAGATATTAATCTTCGCATAAAAGCTAAGGCCTTAGGCGTTATTGCTGAAGACTACGAAACAGGTAAAGTAGCCATCCAAAGTGAGGAAAAATCGAATACCATTGAAGGCGTTGACTCTGAAAGAATTCGTGAAATATTCACAAAAGGGCGAATAGATGAGAATGGAATCCTTGGAGCGAGTAAACTAGTAAATGGCTATTACATTTTAAAGAATGGTAAGTCCTCCTCTCTCGCCTTTTTTAACCATGCCGTAGACCAAATTGAACGGATTGAAAAAGAATTTGTTTATGGGATAAAGCCCAAAAATGCAGAGCAGGCCTTTGCATTACATGCGCTTGTGAATCCAAATATTAAACTTGTGGCAATACAGGGAGTTGCAGGAACGGGGAAAACACTTTTAGCACTTGCTTCTGCTCTTGAACAAGCCAAGCAATACAATCAAATTATTTTGGCACGACCAATTGTTCCGTTGTCAAATAAAGAAATCGGGTTCTTACCCGGGGATGCAAATGACAAAATCGGTCCATATATGGAGCCTCTATTTGACAACCTAAAATTTATCAAATCCCAATTCGGGCAGAATGAAAAAAAACATAAAGCAATTATCGAAATGCAGGAATCTGGCAAGATTTTAATCACTCCTTTAGCGTTTATAAGAGGAAGAAGTCTTTCCAACATCATGTTTATTATTGATGAAGCCCAGAACCTTACACCTCACGAGGTGAAAACAATAATTACCCGTGCTGGCGAGAACACCAAAATTGTATTCACAGGGGATGTCCATCAAATAGACACTCCTTACCTCGATGAAAACAGCAATGGTTTGGCATATCTGATAGATCGGCTAACGGGACAAAAGTTATTTTCGAACGTCAAGCTTGAAAAAGGAGAACGCTCAGAACTTGCCAATATGGCAAACGACTTACTTTAAAATCGTACTAACTTATTTTACCTACCCGAACAATCTCTCCAAAGTACAAATGCTTTCCAGAGGTAGTGTTCATGTAAAGCCCATTTACTGAATTATGGCGCCGAGAGAAGTATATTTCGATTAGCTCTTTCAATATATTTTGATCAACTGACGGAGAATAGGTATTCAATATTAAAAAACCATCTTCCCTAAGAATTGAAGCCGTCGCTGCCAAAAGTTCATCTATTTTGTCTTCAAGCTTCCATTTTTCACCCTTCGCACCTAAACCCCAGGCTGGAGGATCCATTTGAATTGCTTTATACTTATTGCCTCTCTTTTGTTCTCTGTTGACGAATTTTAACGCGTCCTCATGTACCCATCTTATATTCATTAATCGGCTGAGCTCCATGTTTTTCTTTGCCCAGGATATTACAGGCTTCACAGAGTCCAAATGATAAGTATCTGCACCCACGTGTCTGCCAATACAAGATGAGGCACCTGTATAGGCAAATAGATTTAAAAACTTATCCTCTGGCGTAAGATTAGCTTCAAGATATTCCCAATTGATTTTTTGTTCAGGAAAAAGCCCAATATGTTTGTTGTTGGTAAGCTCCAGCTGAAATGTTAGACGGTCATATTTTATAGTCCATTTATCTAGTACATTTTTTTTTAGCGGCTTCCATATACCCTTATTTGCACGTTTCTCAACAAACTCCCAATGGGCTACTTTCTTCCATTCACTAAATGGCGAACCACTATGAAAATAAGCTTGAAGTTCAGGACGAATCGTTATTACATTACCCCAACGTTCTAACTTTTTCCCACCACCAGCATCAATTAGTTCATAACCCTGCCATGGCTCAGTAAATATTTTAGATTGAGGCATCCTAGCGCATCTTTGGCGTCTTCGGGGACTTTTTACGACCACCCATCATTTGAGCCATTCGCATTTGGTTCTTGGAAGGTGCCATCTGTAATTGTTGCTGCATTGTTCGAATTTGATCCTTCATCATGCCAGACTTATCTAACTTTTTAGCCTCTGACAATAGAGAAATAGATTCTTTTTTACGGCCTGATTGAGCACAAATTCCTGCCAAATGCATTCGAGCCATTGCATTGTCTTCTGGAGTTCTCAAACCCAATGCCAGTGCCTTGCGCAACTTTTGCTCACTTTGGGCCAGTCCTAAAGTTTGCGCACCCATAATTGCCTGAAGAAAAATAACATACGCGTGCTGCTTCCTAGGTAGAAACTGAGGATTCGAAACTCGGCTAATATATTTATAAGCCTTTTCGGTATTCCCTATACGCATTTGATTTAAAGCAAGAATCATCGTAGGGTTGCGAAAAAAAGAAAGTATTACCAAGGCTGTCACAAACAGCATGGTTATTCCCCATCCCCATGAGCCCACGTAAAAAAGATAAATGTTCAACCCTAGCGCAGCACCTGCGGCAGCAATGCGTAATATAAATCCTATCATAATTCAGTTATTGTTGCAATACATTTAAGTTCTATGGCAATCGGTGTAGGAAGAGAATTAATTTCAACAGTGGTTCTACACGGTAAATTGTCTTTAAAGTATTCAGCGTAAATTTTATTGTAAACTTGGAAATCGCGCTTCATGTTTACTAGAAAAACAGTAACATCAATCAAACCATCCCAACTTGAACCCGATTCTTCAAGAATGACTTTAACATTGTCAAAAACGCTTCGACATTGTGCTTCAAAATCAAATTCTATAAAATTCCCATTGTGATCGATCTTCAATCCAGGCACGTGAGAATCTGTAGAGTCAGAACCTGCAACTCGAGGACCGACACCAGATAAAAACAGTAAGTTTCCTGCTTTTCTTGCGTGAGGATACAGCCCTACGGGCTTTGGCGCTTTGTTTGTTGAGATTCTTTCTTCCATTATCTTATGAGGTTACTTCTGCAAATATAATACAAGCGCTTCATAAAAAGGTTATTATCCTTAACTTTGAAAAAATGGACTCGTCATTTAAAAATACGCTAAGTGTTGTAATTCCAACCTTCAATGAGGAAGGGAATATAGAACTTCTTTACAAACAATTGATGGAAGCGCTAAACCCGCTAGAACTGACAGCATTAGAGCTGATTTTCGTAGATGACGGAAGCCATGACGATTCCCTTAAAATCATCAAAGGGTTAGCTAAAAATGACAAACAGGTAAAATACATTTCGTTTTCTAGAAATTTTGGACACCAGCTTGCCCTAAAAGCGGGCCTTGATCATTCTATTTTTCATGGTGTTGTCTCTTTAGATGCAGATCTTCAGCACCCCGTAGACCTTATTCCAGATATGATCAAAAAATGGAGGTCTGGTGCAGATGTTGTTTATTCAAAACGAATTGATAAATCACTCCCTTGGTTTAAAAGAACAAGCTCGAAGCTCTTTTACCGAATTATAAATTCACTGAGCCAAATCAAATTAGAAGATGGTGTTGCTGATTTTCGACTTTTAGATCAAAAAGTAGTTAAGGCCCTATTAAAACATAAAGAAACCAATCTTTTCATTCGAGGAATCATTCCATCACTTGGATTTAAACAAGAATCCATTGAATATACACCCAATAAAAGGTTTGCAGGCGAAACAAAATATTCATTTTCTAAAATGCTACGATTTGCATTAACAGGAATTACCTCGTTAAGTGCTAAGCCTCTTTATTTTTCAATTTACTTCGGGGTGTTTTTTGCCTTTCTAGCATTTATCTACAGCCTCTATGCAATTTATGTATTTGCATTCGGTAATGAAGCGGTTCCTGGCTGGACCTCAATTATTGCCAGCATTCTTTTAATTGGGGGGATTCAATTAATCATGATTGGTATTATAGGAATCTATCTTGGAAAAGTATTTGCGCAAAGCAAAGGAAGGCCAAACTATATTATCGCAGATAAAAACACGATTAATGATTAAGGGTTTTATTACCAAAAATAAGTGGTTAATTCTTGTTTTTATGGTTTTTGGTGGTGTTTTCGCTTCAATCACCTTTGTCAATCATTATAATTTTAGGACATACGGTTGGGATTTAGGAATCAATCAGAATGCCATTTTCGATTACGCACATTTCAGATGGAATGATTGCATGATCATGCAACCTTCCTTCGAAAATGTCTTGGCTGATCATTTCTCTTTATACCCTTTACTGGTTTCACCCATGTACTGGATATTCGGAAGTTATACCATGCTTATTTTTCAATGGGGTGCGATCCTTTTTGGTGGATTTGGCATTTACAAATTTGTGCTTTGCATTTCTGAAAACAAAAAGCTGGCAACCATAGCCCTCATTCATTTCTTCTCTATTTGGGGGATTTACTCGGCGCTTAGCTTTGATTATCATGATAATGTAGTTGCAGCTATGTTTGTCCCCTGGTTCCTTTATTATTACCGCAGACAGAAACTGGCTAAAAGTATATTGTTTTTTATCCTCATTATCATATCCAAAGAAAATATGGCCCTTTGGATTGGCTTTATCGCTTTGGGGCTAAGCCTTAGACATCTATTCAATAAGGAATGGAATCGCTTAAAGTTGAGTGCTTTTTTAGCCTTCAGCGCGTTTCTTTATTTTGTTATCATTCTGAAACTTATCATACCAGAACTGTCAAATACTGACGGAGAATATCTGCACCATTCATTTAATGCCTTAGGTAAAAATTTCGGGGAGGTTATTGTAAATATATTCAAGCATCCTATTCGAGCATTTGAGTTACTTTTTGAAAATCATTCAGGAGATTCGTTCTACGATGGAATCAAGTTAGAGACCTACGCTGCCCTTATTCTTGCCGGGGGATGGGCGCTTTTTTTCTATCCAGAATATCTGATCATGATTATTCCAATCATTGCACAGAAAATGTTTAATGACCTACCTATTCGATGGGGGATTAGCGATCATTATTCCATAGAACTTGCACCTATACTGGTACTAGGATTGTACACTTTTTTAAGTAGACTCAAAAGGCGAAAACTACAAATAGCGGTACTCAGTCTATTCATTTGCGCGATTTCATCCTTCAAATTTATGGAGAAAAGAGCCTCTGAATATTATAAAAAAGACAATACCCGTTTTTACTCGGCCCAGCACTGGAAACGCAACTTTGATATTGATGCCGTGCACAAGGCTCTGAAAACGATTCCAGACAGTCTACGTGTGAGTGCTCAATCTCCCCTCGCACCCCATTTGGCGTTTAGAGATTATATTTATCATTACCCATACAAAGGAGATGCCAATTGTATTGCTTTGCTCGTTGCCGAGGAAAATAAATATCCTTATACCGCTGAACAATATCAAGACGAAATAAAAAAATTGTTGGAGAGTGAGCAATGGGTTATTTTTACGCAATCTAATGATTTGCTCGTCCTCATAAAAAAGTCAAAATGACAATCCCTTTTTCAATATATGACACAAAGAGACGTTCTTTTAGTGTGAAGACGTTTATGCTTGTGCTTACTTTATTGATAGGGAATTACTTTTGGGCCCAAATTGGCATGAGCCAATGGAGACTTCATGTTGCTTCGGGTAGCGCCATTGACGTTGTAAAGGCTGAAAACACAATTTTCACAGCCTATACAAATGGGATTCATGTACTTAACAGAGACAATGAGGAAGAAGAGCTTTTGACAGATGTAAACGGTTTATCAGATATCGAAATTTCGTGTCTATATTATGACTCCATTGAGGCATGTGTCTTGGTGGGTTATTCAAATGGAAACATTGATAAAATAACGGCATCTTCTATTTATAACATTCCTTCAATAAAGCTAGCTCAGGTTCCTAACTCTAAAAGAATCAATAGATTCCTGCGAAATGGAGATTATATTTTTGTTGCAACTGATTTTTGTATCACAAAACTTGACCTAAATAAAGAGGAGATTAAAGATACCTACTACCCTACAAATGGCAATGAGCCTATTTTAGACTTGAGCTTTTCGTTTGATACAATATTTGCATTAACAAACGATCGTGTAAAATATGGAATCGTCGATAACCCTGCACTCCCTGATGTCAGTCAATGGCAAGTCGATGCCAGGTTTCCCATTCAAACTGAAAATTATTATGTAGAAATTGAGGCATTTGAAAACAAACAATTTGTGCTCCTAAAATCTCCTGTATATGGCCAAGACAGTGTTTTTTATTTTGAAAACAATAGCCAAACATGGTTAACAAACTCTCCTTATTCTCTAGAAATAAATAGTATAAACATGCTAGATGATACGACCTTTGCAGTGAACTTAGATGGTGGTATCTATATCTACAATTCTGACTTAAGCAACCCTCTATCATATAATTCTAACAACTTCAATATTTGGATTTCTCCCGTGAGAAGTACTAGAAGCTCTGAGGGTATTTGGTCAGCCGATCAAATAAATGGTCTACATCTATATCCCTCTGGTATTGGATACAAAGAATTTCCTGTAGAAGGACCATATAACAATAATTTCTATGCAATGGACTGGCAGAGCAACACACTTGCCATAGCAAGTGGAAGACTGCTTGGAAAGCTACCATCATTTAGTTCTAATGGGATACATCTTTTTCGAAACGAATCATGGGAATACAAAAATACTCAATCAGTTCCTCAATGGCAGAATCAAAATATTTGGGACTTTATTGATATCGCCGTCAATCCAAGCGACCCACTGGAATTCGCGGTAGCCTCCTATTCAGAAAAACCTCTGACAATTTTCTCAGCAGACACTGTTGAAGTATTTGATGATACCAACTCTAGCTTATCCTTAACAGGAATTGAAAATGGGTGGAGCTTGGCCTCTGATGTATGCTTTGATACACAGAATAATTTATGGGTGCTCAACGGATATACTGAGCAACCCTTAAACCTAAGAAAACAAGATGGTTCATGGACAAATTTTGATTGTGGATCAAGTGCAAGGAACATTTATACCACTAAAATGATCATCGATTTCAATGACCATCTTTGGTTTGCCTCGGAGGACCATGGAATGTTCGGTTACAACCACAATAATACCATTGACGAACCAAATGATGATGAGTATTTACATATCTCCACAGGAGTCAATTCAGGGAACCTACCATCATCTAATGTCACCGCTTTAGCGGCAGATTTTGATGGAGAAATATGGGTCGGTACAGACGCTGGATTTGCAATCTTATACAACGCTGCCAATGCATTTGATGGAGCTCCCGGAGATTATGACGTTCAACGCGTCAAGGTAACCTTTGAAGGAAATGTTGAGTACGTTCTTGGGAATACGCATATTACCGATATTGAAGTAGATGGCGGAAATAGAAAATGGATTGCAACCGCTAACGCTGGCATCCTGTTACTTAGCCCGGATGGATCAGAAATATTGGAGCAACACACCACAGAAAACTCCCCTCTTGTTTCCAATAATATTTTTGATTTAAAACTCGATCAGAACTCGGGAGAACTTTTCATTATTACAGACAATGGATTGATATCATACCGCTCCAATGCGACCTATGAAGACCCAAGCTATGAATCCTATAATGTTTTTCCTAATCCAGTTCGACCAAACTATTCAGGACCTGTTACCATGCAAGGCATTCGTTACAATAGCGATGTTAAAATCACTGATGCGGCTGGCAATTTAGTTTACAAAACCACCTCAAATGGGGGTACAGCTACATGGAATTGTCGTGCTTTGAATGGTCAAAGAGTTGCCTCAGGAGTCTATTATATTTGGACAGCGAGCAATGTGGGAAAAGATAAAAAAGTGGGTAAGGTGCTTGTGATGAATTAAGTCTATTTTATTTGAGAGGGGAATCACTCCGTGTAATATTGATGCTCTATAAAATAATCTAGCATCGCCTCCTTAATTAAATGCTCTTGTTCTTTCGAATTAATAGGCGGCAAATTCCTCAAACGTTCAAAGTGAGGCCATCCATCTTCATCTCGACCCTTATGTTCATAATATCCCGCAGGTGCTAATAATGTACAAATTGCAATGTGAATTAAATCTGTTTTTTCCTGCTTGCTATACTTATTATGGCCCTTTCCCAATTCGTTGACTCCAATCAAGAATAACAATGCGTGAACATCCAAATCGTCTCCAAAAGTTTTTTCGAGGTGTTTATTTAATTTCTGATAACGTAATTCTATTTCATAGTCCATATGCCAAAAGGTTAAACTTTGATGATTCCAATGATAATTAGCTTATTCCAATTTAAAGTCAACACTTCGTGTTGTGGCCGAATTCGTCCCGATAAACAGACTAAAGGCACCTGGCTCTGATTCCCATTGCATGTTTGCACTGTAGAAAGCTAAAGTTTCAGGAGTTATCTCAAATATAATTTCTTTTGACTCTCCAGGTTCTAAGGCTACAAGTTCAAAACCTTTGAGCTCTCTCACGGGACGAGTGACACTTGCAAAGTGATCACGAATATACATTTGTACCACCTCCTTTCCTTGAACATTTCCAACATTAGTTAACGTCACCGAGGCCTCAATGGTATTTCCATTTTTAAGGATTGTTTCATTTAAAGTTATCTCCGAGTATTCAAATTGGGTATAGCTTAATCCAAAACCAAATGGAAATAAAGGTGAATTTTTTTCATCGCTGTAATGTGACCAAAATACGCTTCCTGCATCTGCTCCTTCCGCTCCTGGACGTCCCGTATTTTTATGATTATAATACAAAGGCATCTGTCCCACACTTCGCGGAAAACTCATGGGAAGCTTTCCACTTGGATTGTATTCACCATACAATACCTGTGCAATGGCATTTCCACTTTCTGTACCGAGATGCCACGCTTCAATAATCGCTGGGAGATGCTCATCGGCCCAATTCAGCACCAAAGGCCGTCCGTTCATCAGAACTAAAACGATATTTGTATTTATTGCATATATTTCTTCTAGTAGCTCCTGCTGTAATCCAGGTAGGTCAAGTTTAGATCGGCTTCGACCCTCACCTGACTGAAAACCATATTCACCTAAAACCATCACCACAACATCCGCATTCTTTGCAGCAATCTTTGCCGCTTTCATTCCACTTCTATCAGTGGTGTTTATGTCCACTTCTTTGTGAAATAAAGGGATTTCATTCACAAGCTTGACCCCCTGTTCATGAATGAGTGTATTACCATCATAATTTAGCATCCCCTCAAGAACAGATACCGCTGAATTGTTATCACCTGCAATGCGCCAATTGCCCAGTGGACTATTTTTATCTGATACCAAAGGCCCAATCAGAGCGATGGTCTGTCCTTCCTTTTTCAAAGGCAAAGTCGCTTCAGCGTTTTTCAAAAGCACAATGGATTTTTTAGCCATCTCCAATGCGCCTTCTCTTATTTCGGGCGAACCTGTTATCTCCTGTTCACGAATCGTATCACAATAGTGAAAAGGATCATCAAAAAGACCGAGCTCATATTTAATAGTCAATATTCTCCGAACAGCATCGTCTATCTGTTCAATCGCAACATGTCCATTTTCAATGAGTGACTCTAGCTCAGTAAGATAAATATAGGACTCCATGTCCATGTCGGAGCCGGCTTTTACACCTAGCTCAGCTGCATGCTTTTTATCCTTAGCATATCCATGAACAATCATCTCCTTTAATGAGCCCCAATCCGAAACAACAAATCCATCAAAGCCCCAATCACCTTTTAATATATCTCTTTGCAGCATTTTATCTGCCGTTGAAGGAATTCCGTTTAGCTCATTAAAGGCATTCATAAATGTACGGACACCTGCATCTGCTGCAGCCTTAAAAGGAGGTAAAACAATGTTGTGAAGGGTATGCTCTCCTATATCTACTGTATTGTAATCTCGTCCGCTTTCTGCGAGGCCGTAGGCAGCAAAATGTTTAGCACAAGCTGCAACAGAACTTGAACTAGATAAATCATCCCCTTGAAAACCTTTGACCCTTGCTGCTGCAATGAGGCTTCCAAGATAAGGATCCTCTCCTGCTCCTTCCATCACTCGCCCCCAACGTGCATCACGTGTAATATCCACCATAGGTGCAAAGGTCCAATTAATCCCAGCCGCAGAGGCTTCTTTTGCACCAAGCGCTGCAGAATTGCGAATGGCCTCTAAATCCCAGCTGGCCGATTCGGCCAAAGGAATCGGGCTTATCGTCTTATAACCATGAATCAAGTCAAAACCAATGATCAAAGGAATACCAAGCCTTGATTGATTGACGGCGACTTCTTGGACAGCGCGGACCTCTTTAGCACCGCGAACATTGAGCATTGAACCAACTAAGCCTTGTGCAAGATGACCATACTTTTCTTTTGCATTTCCCTCTTTAGGGGAGGGGCCTGTTACATTCCAAAAGCCATTATATTGATTCATTTGACCTATTTTTTCTTGTAAGGTCATCTTGGCTATCAATTCAGTAACACGCTGGTCAATTGCAGGCTCAGCTTGATTTGGATTATTATCAACACATGATAATAGAAAAAAAAGGCACAAAAAAAGATAAATTCTACTGCGTAGAAAAAAATATGGTACTAACATTTCAAAATTTTTAAGTTCAACTTAGACGCTGAATTTTTATTAGGGAATATACTTCAGTATTACTTAGCAGAAATAGAGTATCTATTTTTAACAATCCAAGCAAAAAAACCGAGATACGCAAAACATAAAACACCAATAATATAACTGCTCTGTATACCAATACTTTCGGATACAGCCCCCTGTAACCAGCTGATAATTCCGCCTCCCATAATCATCATAATTAAAAAACTACTACCCTGACTGGTATGTTTGCCTAGTCCCCTAACAGAGAGAGCGAAGATACACGGCCAAAGCGTACTACAAAATAAACCAACACTTGTAATGGCGTATACACTAACCATTCCTGTCGTCAGCATACCCACAAATAAAGCACAGATTCCGAGAATAGAAAAAATCAACAACATTCGAGCAGCATCGCCTTTACTTGCCATATCAGCTGCAATTAAAACTAAAATGATTAGGCCATAAACATAAAATGGTGTAAGGTCATGGTTAGCGATCGCATTGACAAGTAGGAAAACACCAAACGCTAAATACGGTGCAATAAAACGCAATATTTTTTGCAAAGACATGTTTTCAGTAAAAGCCTGAACCGCTCCAGTCCAACGACCGATCATTAAACTAGCCCAATAAAGTGAGACATATGGCGCGATTTCATCTATAGCAAACCCCAGCTCCTTAGACATATACTCGGGTAAATTTGCTGCTGTTGATACCTCAACTCCCACATACAAAAAAATAGCAAACATCCCCAAAACGAGCTGTGGATATTGTAAAGCAGACTTTTTAGAGGAGGCCGCATCTTCAATCGAATCCTTCTGATTTTCTGGATGCTCTGGCAGAGAGGAAAACTTCAATAGCATCGCTACCAATAAAAAAGCAACACCAAGAATTAAATATGGGATTTTGACACTCTCTATGCTCAAATTTGTGCTGCCTGATGAGGCAGTTCCAAAAATGGCAAAGCTAACAATCAGTGGACCTATGGTTGTTCCAAAATTATTAATCCCTCCAGCCAAGGTTAACCTTTGAGAACCAGTTTTAACAGGTCCTAAAGCAATCGCCAAGGGGTTTGCAACCGTTTGCTGGAGAGAGAACCCTAGTCCCACAGTGAACAAACCGGCCAGCATCAAGGGGTAGGAGCCAGAATTTGCTGCGGGATAAAATAGCAATGTGCCGAGTGCGGAAATGACCAAACCCAAAACCAGACCGTTTTTATAGCCCATTTTATTCACAAGATCTTTTCCTATAAAAAGAGAAATCCCCATGTAAATCAAAGAACCGACAGTGTAGGAAATATAGAATGCGATCGAGACAAATTGACTTTGGCCCTGTGTCAGATTGAAAGCTTCTTTAAAAACTGGAATTAAAATATCGTTACTCGCAGCAACGAAACCCCAAAAAAAGAATACAGTTGTTAATGTAAATAGAGCACTTTGATTCGTTTTGGACGACATAATTTTAAAATTTAATCATCCAAGATAAAGTAAAATTTAGGATTAGCTGATGTTTTTTTTCAGTTTTCTAGACGGCACCGATAAAGAAAGTGTCTTTATGACGGTATCTACAATACCGTTGGTATCGTACCCGCAATCAGACCATAATTCTTTTTGGGTTCCATGATGAACATATTTGTCCGGAATACCAAGCCTCACCACTTCCGCTTGATACTTTTGATCAGCCATAAACTCAATAACTGCTGAGCCAAATCCACCCATTATGCATCCGTCCTCTACAGTAATGATATACTTAAACTTTGTGAAGATTTCATGAAGCATAATCTCATCAATCGGCTTTACAAATCGCATATCATAATGCGCAAAAGACACACCTATTTCAGTCAACTGTTGGGCTGCTTCTTGAACAAAATTACCTGGGTGACCTACGGATAAGATAGCAATGTCTTTTCCGTTTATAAGACGCCTTCCTTTTCCTATAGGGATCTCTTTCATAGGAGTCTTCCATTTTGAAAGAACACCTCTGCCTCTTGGATATCTTATGGTGAACGGGCCACGGTTAGGAAGTTGTGCTGTATACATTAGGTTTCTCAGCTCTTCTTCATTCATAGGTGCAGAAATCACCATATTTGGAATACATCGCATATAGGACAAGTCATACGCACCATGATGGGTTGCTCCGTCTGCTCCGACCAGTCCAGCACGATCTAAACAAAAAACAACATTTAAATTTTGTAACGCTACATCATGAAGCACTTGATCATAGGCGCGCTGCATAAATGAGGAATATATATTACAAAACGGTAATAACCCTTGAACAGCCAAACCTGCACTGAAGGTAACAGCATGTTGCTCGGCTATTCCCACATCAAATGCACGTTCAGGCATTGCTTTCATCATAATGTTCAGAGAACAACCTGAAGGCATGGCAGGCGTAATGCCCATTATTTTTTCGTTCTTCTCTGCAAGCTCTACAATCGTATGACCAAAGACATCTTGATATTTTGGAGGTTGCTGGGCAGGAGGAACGATTTTGATAATTTCACCTGTTTCTTTATTGAAAATACCCGGGGCATGCCATTGCGCAGGGTTTCCTTCCTCTGAAAATTTATACCCCGCACCTTTACGTGTAATACAATGGAGGATTTTTGGCCCCGGTATATCCTTTAGTTCTTCTAGCACAGTTGCCAAACGTACCACATCATGCCCATCTACAGGTCCGTAATATTGAAAATTTAAAGACTCAAACAAGTTACTTTTTAATCCCCCCCTTATGATTTTCGAAACTTTTGTTGCAATGCTTTGTGCATCGGGACCAAACTTAGATACCTTGCCCAGGATTTTCCATATTTCCTCCTTTACATTTCCTAATGGCTGAGATGGCTTAAAGCCCTTAGAATACTCTCTTAATGCGCCAACGCTTGGTTCAATTGACATTCCATTATCGTTCAAAACCACCAATAAATTTGCGTCCTTTTCGAAACCAGCATGATTGATTCCCTCAAAAGCCATTCCTGCCGTCATTGCACCATCCCCAATAACAGCAATATGTTGTGTTTTTGAATCTCCAGCATACTTATTTGCGATAGCCATTCCCAATGCCGCCGAAACCGATGTGGAAGAATGACCTACACCAAAGGTATCATACTCACTTTCTGACCTTTTCGGAAAACCCGAGATTCCTCCTTTGCTTCTGTTGGTGTGAAATACTTTTCTTCTTCCTGTTAATATCTTATGTCCATATGCCTGGTGACCTACGTCCCATACAATTTTATCAATCGGTGTATCAAAAACATAATGGAGCGCAACAGTTAATTCAACAACGCCAAGACTTGCACCAAAGTGACTATTTCCTATCTCAGAAATAACATCGATAATGTATTGCCGAACCTCGGCAGAAATCTGAGGTAAATCATCAATAGAAAACTTATCCCTTAAGTCTTTTGGGACGTCTATTTGATCTAAAAAGTTCCCTGGTTTGTATTTTGACATAACGATAAGGCAAAGTTAGATTATTAAACACATTTAACCTAACAACAAAGCTTTCAAAGGGTTTTAATCGCTTGGATTTTCTTGCGTGTCTTTCTTCCTTTCAAAATAGAAAAGACTGATCACAAAAATGAAAAGTAAACTATTTCTGAAAGCTAAATTCCAATAAAACCCATCAAACTTAATTTGAATAGCAAAGAAGTAAATCCCAAGTGCAACGCCAATGTACAAGAAAAACTTCCAAATATTATATGGTATTGGGTAATGTCTTTGTCCAAGAAAATATGAAAGCAACATTTGAAAGAAATAAACAATTAATGTAGCCCAAGCGCATGCCATATATCCATATTTTGGAATAAATAAGACATTAATTAAAACGGTAATACAAGCCCCACACAAAGCTATGTAAGCACCAAACCTCGTCTCTCCACTTAGCTTATACCAAATGCTTTGGTTGTAATAGATGCCAAGGAAAACATTCGCAAGTAAAAGTATCGGGACTACCCGCAATCCAATCCAATAAGATTCATTTTGAATAAAGTGTTTAAAAATATCAATGTTTAGGGCAACTAAAAGAAATACGACAGAAACCAATCCAATAAATGCATTCATCACCTTGACATATATCTGATTTTTATTTTCATTATTCATCTGGTTAAAGAAAAAAGGCTCTGCCGCATATCGGAAAGCTTGCAAAAATATGGTCACCAACATTGCTAATTTATAGGACGCGCTATAAATCCCAACCTGAGCTTCCGCATAATTCAAAGAATCCGGTATTAATGGATCATAAAGCATCTGTTTTAGTAGAATCCTATCTATAGTTTCATTAATAATTCCTGCAAAACCAGCAATTGCAAGTGGAAAAGAATAGAGAACCATCTTCTTGAAAAGAGATTGATCAAAACTTGATTTCAACCGAAATGATTTATAGAGCAAAACGGGTTTGACCAATGAGGCAATCAAGTTTGCTAACAATATATACAGAACACCTCGTTCTGGATTATCTGAGGAGACAAAACCAAGCATTAAGATTAGATTCAGTGCTATATTAACACCTATTGAACTAAACTGAATCAAAGAAAAACGAAGTGCTTTTTCTTCTGCCCTGAGCTTGGCAAGTGGAAGAGAGGAAATAGCATCAATAGCAACAATGGCGCCCAATAAAAGAATATATTCACCATGATGTTCAAAAAGCAGAAGACGTGCTAAATCCTTATTAAAAAGAACTACAACTAAAAAAAAAATACCGTTAACAAATAGCAATGATACCAAGGCTGTTGCAAAAGTCTTCTCCTTAGACCCTTCTTTTTGAATAAATTTAAAGAACGCTGTTTCCATGCCGAATGTGAGCAAAACTATTAGAAAAGCTACCCAAGCATATAATTCAGAAACAACTCCATAATCTGAGGGATCTACAAAAACTGCAGTGTAAAGAGGGACTAGCAAATAATTAAGTAGCCTTCCAAGAATGGAAGACAGCCCATAAATAGCGGTTTGCCCAAAAAGTCGCTTTAAAGGACTCGTCATATTATTTTCTGAAATTTGCTTTCCTTTTCTCTAGAAACGCATTGGTTCCCTCCTTAAACTCATCGGTTCCAAAACATTTCGCAAACTCTTCAATTTCTACCTCATAACCGTTTACCCCTGAGGTATAACCAGCATTTACGGCTTTAATTGCCGACCGAATAGCCATTGGTGAATTTCGCAATATTTTGGAAGCCATCTTCATTGCTGTCTCCATCAGAACGTCTTGTTCCACAACGGCATTGACCAACCCACAACGAAGAGCTTCTTCCGCTGAAATCATCCCTGCTGTAAAAATAAGCTCGTTTGCCTTTCCTTTTCCAACAAGCTGCGCTAATCGCTGTGTGCCCCCATAGCCAGGAATCACACCAAGAGAAACCTCTGGTAAGCCCATTTTTGCGTTGGAAGAGGCAATCCTGATATGCGCCGACATTGCCAATTCTAATCCGCCACCGAGAGCAAAACCATTGACTGCAGCAATCACAGGTTTTGGATAATGCTCAACCAGATTAAATAAAAGATCCTGCCCATTTTTTGCAAGCGCACCTCCTTGTGCAATTGTAAAATCTGCAAACTCCTTGATATCTGCCCCTGCTACGAAGGCCTTTTCTTCTGCTCCAGTCAAAATCACTACTGAAACTTCGTTATTGCTTTCAAGCACTTTTAGTGCAGCATGAGCTTCTTCTATGGTTCTTTTATTTAAGGCGTTTAGCTGCTTTGGTCGATCAATGGTCAATACAGCTATACCATCGGAAAGATTCACGGAAATATTTTCGTACATAAGAAACTAATTTTGTGTTAAATATAAGGGTTATTGTCCGTAGCTTCAGACCATTGATTTGGTTTTTTATTATTTATGATAAATGCCTCATTCCTCGGGTAAGGACTATTTAATTTGTAATTTTGCTCGTCCATGACGCAAGAAGATTCAACAAAGCAGACGCTTTACAAGAAAATATTAGTTTTTACGAAGTTTAGATTATCTTTTCTCGTGGTATTATCCGCTTTAACAGGTTACCTTTTTGCTGGAGGTTCAGACTACCTAGAAATCACACTGCTTATGGTGGGCGGTTCTTTTGTTACAGCTGCCTCCAATGGAGCCAACCAAATTTGGGAGAGAGACATAGATAAGCTAATGTCTAGAACCCAGAACAGACCTCTTCCTCTCGGTATTATGAGTCTTAAATTTGCATACTCAATAGTCATCGTATTACTAATTATTGGAAGTACATTACTGTTCCTGATCAACCTCAAATGTATGCTCCTTGGTTTTTCAGCTTTCATTACTTACGTGTTTATTTATACGCCCATGAAATCGAAAAGTGCTTGGGCAGTTTTTGTAGGAGCATTCCCAGGAGCAATACCCCCCTTGTTAGGAGCAATTGCGGCCACAGATGCCTTCGGATTCTTACCAGGCGTGTTGTTTTTTGTTCAATTTACGTGGCAATTCCCACACTTTTGGGCAATTGCATGGGTGAGTCATGATGATTATCAAAAAGCGGGTTATCACTTGTTACCTTCCGCTCTCGGAAGGTCTAAACAATCGGCATTTCAAATCCTAATTTATTCCATAGCATTGATTCCTTTTAGTTTAATCCCATGGCTCCTAGATTGGACGGGGAATACAACCTTTGTTATTGCTGCATTACTGGGAACACTATTTTTCATTTATGCCTATAAATTATTCCTGAGTCAAGAAGATGCCGATGCACGAAAACTAATGTTCGCTTCTTTTGTTTATTTACCAATAATTCAATTTACCTATGTCTTAGACAAGGTAGAACATATTAAATTTTTGTCTGATGGATTTATCTAAAGATGTGGACCCTATTGTTCACGAAAAAATGAAAAAAAACCTCGTTTATGTGAGCTGCTTTAGTATCGTCATGCTTTTTGCTGGGCTGACCTCTGCATACATTGTTAGTATGGGCGATGCATTTTGGCTTGAAACTCCTTTACCTACTGCATTTTGGTGGGGGACGGCATGTATCTTTATCAGTAGTATGGTTTTCATTGGAGCGATCGACGCGGCGCGAAAAGGACGGCAATCGCTCATGAAAGGAGGAATGGCACTAACACTTACTTTAGGTCTGCTATTTGTTTATTTCCAATGGAAGGGCTTCGGACAGCTGATGCAAAACGGAGTTCATCCGTTTCAGAATCATATTGTCGTAACCGACGGTCGCTATGGAGACTATTTTGAGGTGAAAAAAAATGGTCGATTCATTTCATTGGATGGAAATGATTATTTGTGGAATGAAAAAAAAATGAGTTCAGACGAATTCGGTGCATTTCAAAAGTATATGAAAGAGTTTATATCAGGCGAAAACTACAACAATAAGTTTAGATTAATTACCAAAGGAGACCAAAAAGAATACCAATTGATCTTCAACAACGAGCCCCTTGCCATTCAAAATAATTCATTCTACATAAACGATACAACACCGCTGAAATCAGCGGATATTTTAAGGCTTAAGCAGCTCGCCCAAAATGTCGTAGATGGGCGAGGCGACTTCTTTGCCAAAGGAAAAATAGGAGAGGACTTCAATATTTCTTACAAACGAGAAAAGTTAGAATATACCAACCGGAAATTATACTACAAAGGAAAAGTATTGTCTAATTTCCTTCAAATCAAAGCAACAGAATCATCAGACATGGCATCGTCTTTCCTATTTATTTTAACCTTTCTTCATCTATTACACATCGCGGGAGCATTAATTTATTTAAGCAGAGTTGTTGTTAAAACATTCATGAATAAATTTGGAATGGACAATCACCTATCACTACGTTTGACATCTATTTTTTGGCATTTTTTAGGGCTTTTGTGGGGCTATTTACTATTGTTTTTGGTTTTTATTCATTAAACTTGCAATGAAAAGCATAATGAATGGCCGCGAATACTGCTGAATTAGACTTTAAAACTCTTTGGGGTGGAAAAGAATCCCCTTTCCAGACAAGCTACGGAAAGCTCATGATGTGGTTCTTTCTTGTGTCCGACGCCCTAACATTCAGTGGTCTACTTGTAGCGTATGGATTTGTTAGACATAACACTCAAGAATCCTGGCCAATTGGAGAAGAAACCTTTAATTCATTACCGTTTTTAGGTCACGGATACCCATTGATTTATGTTGCATTAATGACTTTTATTCTTATTGTATCCTCCGTAACGATGGTTTTGGCAGTAGAAGCAGGACACCGCATGGATAAGAAGGGTGTCATACAATGGATGCTTGCTACAATAATTGGTGGATTTTTCTTTTTGGCTTCACAAGTTTGGGAATGGAGTCACTTCATCCACGGCTCGCAATTTGGAAGAATAGAATTGATGGATGGTTCGGAGGCAAATGTAAGTGGCCATTTTGGGGAATTAAAAAATTTTACTGTCTTAGAAGGAGGTACGCATCACAAAAAAGGGGACGTAATTACCTCCGACTTAATGCACACCTTTCAGCATGCAGCAAAAGAAGGCCATATTCATGAAGGTGGAATAATTCACCTACACGATGGATCAATAGCCCAAGTTAATAAAGAACATGACCATCATCTTGAGCTTATCATAAAGCTAATCAACCCTGATTCAAAAAGAAATATTGGTGATAAAATCGAAGGAAAAGAGGCTGAGAAATTGTACTACGCTTCTTTGTATAGTGGTACTCCAAAAGTGACTTATGGTGCTCCTTGGTTTGAAGACGGTGAGCATTGGCTACCTACTAAAAATGAATATGGACCACAGCAATATGCTCATTTTTTCTTTTTTATTACAGGGTTCCATGGATTCCATGTATTCTCTGGGGTACTTATAAATATTTTAATTTTTATAGGAGTCATTAAAGGAACCTACCATAAAAGAGGACATTATGAGATGGTTGAAAAAACTGGACTTTATTGGCATTTTGTAGATTTAGTTTGGGTTTTTGTTTTTACATTTTTTTACCTCGTTTAATAATTAAAAGCACATCATGGAAAGAGATGATTTAATTGAATATTCTTTAGATGCACACCACTCTGAAGAGCATGGAAAAGAGCTTCGAAAGAAAATATGGAAAGTAACACTTCTACTTACTGTCATAACTGCAATTGAGGTTGCACTTGGTGCATACATTAAACAGTCGTCCGGTATGTGGATCTATGTAAAATGGACCTTTATCGCTTTAACAGTACTTAAAGCAGGGTACATTATCATGGTATTTATGCACCTGGGAGACGAAAGACCATGGATGCGGAATGTAATATTATTGCCATATGCTGGGTTTATTCTTTACCTCATTTTTATAGCATTAACAGAGGCTCTTGCCGTTGGTGATGCCTGGTCAGGTGTTGGTCTTTAAAAAATCCCGTTGGCTAAAAAAAAAGTAAATAGACTTATTGGATTTCTCCTGGTATTTGGACCAGCTTTACTGCTAATTTTTATTGGGACAAGGAGTTGCGAGCATAATTTTGAAGAGCTTGAGGACTATGGACCTGTTACTGAATTTGAATTCACCGATGCAAATGGTGTAAAGCGTAATTCAAAAGAATTCAAAGATGACGTCATTCTTGTGAATGTGCTTCAAAGCTCATGCCCTGACAGCTGCTCGGTACTTATGTGGCATATCAATCAAACGATTTACCAACACATTTGGAAAAACAAAACCAAAAAAACAAAGCAAATTCGAATGATTTCTTTTCTAACAGATGGGAAGGGAAATTCAGTAAAAGATCTATCCGTAATCAATGATGCCATTAATGACTTAACAGAAAATTATGACCCTTCTATTTGGATTTTAGCCACCGGCGATGTAAAAAAGATTTATGACCTTGAAAATAACGGTATTTCGCTTATTGATGACAAAACAAATTTTCAAGAATTGATGCTCCTTATTGATAAGCAACATCACTTGAGAATGGTTCTTTCTGGCAATGTTGAGGGCCAAATTAGACGAATGAAACAAAGCATGGCGCTGCTTCAAAAACAATATGATAAAAAAGCCTCAAAGTAAAAATGATTCGCTTATTTACGCTACTATTCCTTCTAGCCCTTTCTGCCTGCGAAGATGTTGATTCGGAAAGAACAGTTCCATTCATTGGACATTACGACCTAGAATATTCTGTGAAGGATGGTGTGCAAGTCATTGATACTGTATATCAACCCATACAATCATTTGCTTATCAAAATCAAGAAGGACGACAAGTGACAAATAAAAGCTATGCCCATAAAATTTGGATTACTGAGTTCTTTTTTGCTACCTGTCCGACCATTTGTCCGATTATGAATGTCCAAATGACAAATTTGACCAAAGAAGTACATACGATGAATATGGAGGACCAAGTTCAATTTCTCTCCTTCTCCATCGATCCAATAAAAGATACCCCGGAAGCTTTAAAAAAATATAAGGGTCTGCACTGCAGAGATTGCAAAAATTGGGACTTCTTGACAGGTGACGAGGAATTCACACACCGATTAGGAATAGAAAGTTTTAAAGTTTTTGCTAGCCGAGAAGAGGAGGCTGCGGGAGGTTATGCCCACTCTGGCGCTTTTTCTATGGTAGATCAAAACGGTTATCTTAGAGGTGTATACAACATTACAGGTTTTGACGGTGACGTAAACAAAAGTGAATACCAGCGGTTATTAAGGGACCTTAAAATTCTAATAGAAAGCGAGCTTGTCACAAATTGAATACATAGAATCTCAACTAACTCCTCTTAGAAAACAGCTCAAAGAACACAGTCTTTACAAGCAGCTTCAGAGCGTTGAGGATATTAAAATATTCATGTCGCTGCACGTTTTTGCAGTTTGGGATTTCATGTCACTACTCAAAGCACTACAAATACAACTTACTACGACCACGATTCCATGGCGCCCGCGTCCAAAAGCATCTTTAGCGAGGTTTATAAATGAAATTGTTCATGCCGAAGAAAGTGATATAAACGAGAAAGGAGAGGCAAAAAGCCATTTTGAGATGTATTTAGAGTCCATGCAACAAATTGATTCAGATGTTACTGAAATCAACCATCTCATTAAAGGACTAGAAAATGGAGATTCAATTGAATCGATTATCGAAGCTTTGTATATTGACGACTGTGCAAAAGAATTTATGCGGTTTACCTTTAGGGTCATTGAATCTGGGAAACCTCACTGTATTGCAGCGGCATTCACCTTCGGAAGAGAGGATTTGATTCCTGACATGTTTATCGAAATTCTTAAACAAGCAGACTCAAAAAATACAAAATTCAATAAACTTACATATTACCTTGACCGCCATATTGAGCTAGACGGAGATGAGCACGGGCCGCTTTCCCTTCAAATGGTTGAAGAGCTTTGTGAAAATGACCAAAAAAAAATAGAAGAGGTGCTTCAAATCTCAAAAGAAGCACTTCAATATAGAATAGGTCTTTGGGATGGTATAAAAGAAAAAATTGTCGCGCAGGAGGGAAGAATAATGGTGGCGGGACCGATACCGAATAAAAAGCTAAGAAATGCAATACTAGCTGTATCCATAGTAATCCCAGCAGCAGTGGCTATCCTTTTTTCTGTCAAAATTGACGGTTTTGATCTGTCATTTCTACCCCCTATTTATGCTTCATTGAATGGTCTGACGGCCATCGGTTTATTATCCGCACTAATCGCTATAAAGTTCAAAAAAATAAAAATACATCAACGGATTATCCAATTCTGTCTCTCTTTTTCAATTTTATTTTTACTGTTATATGTATTATATCACATGACCTCAGACTCTACAAAATATGGAGATATCAACGGAAATGGAATTCTAGAAAGCACTGAAGCGATGGCTGTATCAGATACTAGGGGTATTTATTTTTTCATTCTTGTCTCTCATATTTTCTTGAGTTTAGTTGTTATCCCCTTGGTGCTGTTTACTTATAAATTTGCTTGGGAGGGTAATTATGAAAGACATAAAAAGTGGACAAGGTTCGCTTATCCTATATGGCTATATGTTGCAATAACGGGAGTTGTTGTCTATTATATGATTTCTCCTTTTTACAGCTAGATTATTTTATTAAAATCTCAACACGTCTGTTGGCCTCTTTCTCCATCTCTGTTTCGGGAAATTCATACACTGGATCTGTAAACCCAAAGCCTTTTGCACTCAGCCTTTTCGGTGAAATCCCAGCGAGTACAAGATGGTTGACTATTTCCTTGGCTCGTTTTTTAGAAAGTCGCTTGGAACTGTAGGCTTGCGTTCCGTCTCCGTTGACATGTCCCTGGATTTCAATATTTACATTAGGATTGACCAACAAAAAATCCCGCAAACGATTTAATTTTGGAGCAGATTCTTCTAGGATGGAAGCAAGGCCTGCAACAAAATATATCTCGTCTATTTTCGCCACGGCCCCTCTGACCAAAGGTTTCAGGTAAATTGTGTCCTTTAGTCCATTTTTAATGAGTATCGAGTGGTCTTTTTTATCAAATGAGAAATACCCTTCGGCATCAATCTTGAGCTCACATACCTTTATATTCTTACGAATATTTAAGATTAGCTCACTTGCCACATAAGCTCCATTAATTTCATTGGCACCAGTTAAAGATATTTTACTTTTCACAGGACGTTTGGTTACGGCATCACGAACATGAATCTCATAGGCGTGAGCATTGCCATGTGTCGTTAAATCAAATAACAAGGAGTCTACAATCTCATTTCCAAATTTATCTTGCGGCGAAAAATCAAAAGCAAAGTCCAAAGAATCTTTTGCTCCCTCCTCTGCCACAAGAACCACTGCATATCGTAAAGCCTCCTCGACAAAAATAAATTCTGCATCAAGATCAATTGAGTTGGACTCAGAAAATATAAACTTTGCGGTTTGCTCCTCGAGTTCTTGACATATTTGACCTCCCTTTTCTTCGAACATATATACGTGACACTTTTCAGCATAACGTTTTATGTTCAGATTCAATAAACCCGAAGATGGCGTATCAAAAAACAACCATATTTGGTTCTTATTTACCTCACGGGCAGATTCATAACCATACAAACTTTTCTTGTCCACTCCTTTTTTTCCTTGAAAAGCCAGACTGTAAAAATTGTTTGGAGATAAGGAAATCCCCCCGGAACATTTAGAATAATCCACAGCTTGTCCACAGCAACTAAATGCCCAAAAGAATACAACAACAATAAGACCGTATAAATTATCTTTCATCATCTAAGTCAATTGCTATTTTTAGCTTACCTGTCAAATTGGTTCGAACATACAAATGTGTCTCACCCAATACAAGCGAATTAATCCGTAATTCATTCAATTTACTGTATACATTTACCCCCGAAGTCAGCGGCTGATTTAGCTTATCCTCAAGCGTTTTCAGTAAAGAATTTAAACTTTCTGACATATCAATTTTTGCTTTTTTTTCAATTTCATTTCTAATTCTATTACCCAAAAGCCATTCTGCAGATTTCAAAAGAAATGCTTTGGTTTTTATTTCAAAGTCGATATCCTCAAGAGTCAATAACTGCATTTTAGCATCCACCACGGGTCGACATACCATGTAAACTCTACCTTTTCTAAACCCATCGAATTCAAGACTGAGTACAAGTCGGTCAGATTGACAGCCGATAACCTTCAAATTACGAACCACAATCTCTTTTCCCTTGACCGAAATTACCTCATCTTTGAACTCGTTTGTTAGTATAGACGATAAAGTATCGTAAGAAGATGCAACATCGGTCAAAATAGAAAATCCTTCCAATCTTTCTTTTGGAATCATTTCTGATAGTTCCTGGTAAGGTTTACTATTGTTATCGGTGGAAATCATAGGAGAAAAAAATAAACTCAGTGTGAATTTTGCAATTTCATCTTCATACCTTAAATCAGTGGTCGAAAAAGACAAGGGATTCAACTGCAGAAATCCATAAGAATCGATGGGTATAGATTTTTGAAGCTCCTTCCAAGCACTCTCAATTTTAGATTTTACCTCAATCGCTGCTATGTCCTCATCCATTTTAGCTTGCATAACTTTTAGCTCTTTCTCAATTTCCTTTTCAACTCTTTCGGTCACATCATAATTCAAAAAAGTAAGCTCACATGGGTCTTTAATTGTAAATTCTTTGAGTTTTGTTTTCGCCGTGAGTTTATAATTATTACTCAAACCTAATGTGGTCAAATAACGCATGGTGTATCCCCTTTTCTTTTCGTTCACTCCACATGAGGCGTATATTCTAGGAACTGTGCAGGTTTCTTTTCCATTCCAAAGGGTGATACATAATGGGCAATAACTGAGATTTAATGAAAAACCACCCTCTATTTTAGTTTCTAATTGAGAAGGTAATGTTGAAAAAGCAATCGGCTTTCTCGAAAAAGCATAGGTGTAACTAACCCCTTCACATGAAGAGGAGGATCCTTCAAAACTCAAAGGGGTGCTTTTTTCAGCCTCAGCGAACATTCCCTTCATATTTACCTCAATATCTACATTTAATCTGGAAACTTCAGGTTGAATTTTATCATAGTTTTGTATGCGCATTTCTGGCAAGGAGGGCTCAACGGTTTTACAAGCCATCAGAACAAAAAGCAAAAGAGCACAATTTATAAACTTCAAGTTTCTATACATTCGAGCTACTGAAATAGAGTACTTCTAATTTAATTTAAATTTTAACACGATTGCCCTGAAGCGCAAGTTAAAATAGACCTGATTTGAGGTAAAAAATGAATAAGATTGGTTAAATTTACACGCACAAAAACCTAGGAAAATATACTCATGCAAAAGTCTAAAATCATTTATACGAAAACAGACGAGGCACCAGCCT
>CAJXCU010000001.1 GCA_913051935.1 uncultured Flavobacteriales bacterium | reverse complement strand
TTCTCTCATACCTCTTCTGCATTTCCAGAGTATTCTGTTTATTTCTTGATTCATTGGTTAAAATATCGTTTTAATTACTAATTTTACTTGAAAAATAACAATCTCAATAACTTAATTAAATATGGAACGCTTCAACTAGATAGCTGGTGTGTTATTGGTGTTTATGGTGATGCTGAAAAAGTAGTTGATCTTCTTCAGGGGCAAGTTACTTCAGACATAAACAAGATAGATGTTGATGGTTTTCAATTATCATCAATTTGTAATCACAAGGGTTTGGTAATGGCCGATTTTATTATTAACAAATCAAAAGAAGGATTCAGCTTTGTCGTAAAAAAATCCATAAGCTCGACACTTATAAATGAACTTACTCCTTTTGCTAAATTTAATTCAGTTACATTTGAAGAAAAGAACATAAAAGTTATGGGGTTGATATCTGATGTAAATGAAAAATTGAAAGCATTTGCTAAAAACGAAGATTTTTCGACATATGTTTACATGTCAGAAAATACAACGAAACCTAATTCCACTATTTCAAATGAAAATTGGGAAGCTGGAAATAAAATTCTTGGAAATTATTTTATAGAACCAGAAGATATTGGTAAATTTAGACCACTAGAGCTTAATTATGACAAATTAAGAGTTTCATTTGATAAGGGCTGCTATAGAGGTCAAGAGATTGTGGCTAGAATGAAATATCTTGGCGTTGATAGAAGAAGTTTTCTAACATTCATAACAACAAGCGAATATGCCGCTAATGAAAATATTAAGGTTATTGGTAAGACTATTAAAATTGAAGATAAACTAACCTTCAACGGAATAGTAAAGAAGGATTTAATTCCAGAAATTCAAAAAAATCCTCACATACTTAAGATTATCTAAATTCACCAATCTATTGTTAGAATGTTTTTGCTTGTCAAATATGCATTGCACTTAGAAAAATGTTTATTGCCAAAAAAACCTCTGTAAGCAGACAGTGGAGATGGATGGGAAGATTTTAAAATTAAATTTTTATCTTTATTTATATATTGTTCAAAAAAACTTGCGTGATTACCCCACAACATGAAAACAATTTTTTCTTTGGAACTTAAAACTTTAACTATATCAGTTATGAAATCATTCCATCCAATTTTTGAATGTGATCCAGGAGAATCTATTTCAACAGTAAGTGAAGAATTTAATAAAAGCACGCCTTGATCTGCCCAGCACTTTAAGTAACCATCTGAAGCATACAAATTTCCAGTATCAGATTTGATTTCAGTAAATATATTATTAAGAGAGCTGGGTATTTTTTTTCCCTCATCAACTGAAAAAGCCAAACCATTTGCATAACCTTTTTGAAAATATGGGTCCTGTCCAAAAATTACAACTTTGGTTGATTTATATTTGCAAAGTTCAAAAGCCTTAAAGATGTTATTGATATCAGGTGTAATTTTTTTATTACGCTTAAGTTCTTTAAAAACATTTTTTAGTGGACGTTCAAAACTATTGCTTAAATGTGCTTTTTTAAGAGCATCAGTCCAGTCAATGGGCATATTAATTTGTTGATTCTTTTTAGTCATTTTTATCAAATTTTTATCCACAGAATCTGTGGATAAAGTTATGGATAACTTTATTTATACCATAACAAAGGCCATAAAATAAGGGTTTTCTTATAACTGTATAAAAAATGTACAGTTTTACATAATAATACCGAAAATCAGTAGTTTATGTAAAATTATGTATCTTTTGTCTCTTCTTTATACGCAATATTTGTATCCTCTAATAACATGATTTTTTTCTGTTGACAAGTATTAAAATAAAAGAAAGTTTATAAATAAAACATATTAGACAATTGTTTAAAAAATTCTAAGTTTAGTGAAGCGTTAGAGGCTATTATCTAACAAAAAATTTTTTGAAAATTATTTCAAAAAAATAAGCAAAAAAAGGTAAATTAGAATATATTAATTTATAAGTTATGAGCATAATCGTTAAAAATATTTCTTATTCTTTAAATAATAATTTCTTAATAAAAGATTTATCTTTTGAAGTTACAAATAGTAATTTTGGAGTCATAGAAGGCATCAGTGGAATTGGTAAGACTACGTTACTAAATCTTATTGCAGGATTAAAAAAACCTATGTCCGGCGAAATTATTTTAAATAACAAAATCCTTTCCAATGATCATGAGTTTGTATTGCCGGAGAATAGAAATATTGGATATGTTTTTCAGGACTTTGCTTTGTTTCCTCATATAAATGTAAAAAAAAATATTCTGTTTGCATCAAAGAATAAAAAGTCTAATTTTTATCTGAAAGTTATTAAAAAATTAAATCTTGAAAGTCACCTCCAAAAAATGCCACATGAATTATCTGGAGGACTAATGCAAAGAGTTGCAATTTGTAGGGCGCTATTGATGGAACCTAGCCTTCTTATTTTAGATGAACCTTTTTCAAATCTAGATTATGAAAACTCCATAAATGTACAAAGCATGCTTAAAGAATATATTTCTGAAAATAAAATTCCATGCTTGATTGTTAGTCACAACACTAACTTATTTAATGAGTTTAGTGAATTGATGAGAATTGAATTAAGATAAGTTTGTTTTTACGTAACTCCTCCATTCATTTAAGCCATCTTCATATATTTTTTGCAAAGCATTATTGGGATTAAAAGCTCTATTTTCTCCTTCAAGCTCTGTAGCAGTCTCACCAGAGGCAATCATAGCCACTTTACATGCTCCTAAAGCGGTTGACTCTATATCTTCAGGTCTAATTATGACTTTTTGTAGTGTATCGGATAAAACTTGGCAAAAAGTCTCGTTAGCTGCCATACCCCCATCTACTAATAGCTTATTTATTTCTATGTCATTGTTTTCTAATATGTCTGTTATTTCTTTTGTTTGAAACGTTATTGAATGAAATGCAGCTGTAACAATATCTTCAATCGAAGTATCTTGAGTAATGCCATGTAACCCTCCTCTGATGTCAGAATCCCAAAATGGAGCTCCAAGACCGTTAAAAGCCGGAAGGAACAAAACATTATTAGAATTACCTGAATTACTGAGAAATTTTTCACTTTCCTTGGCATCATTAAAAAATTTCATTTTATCTCTTAGCCATTGAATAATATTTCCACATGAATAAATACTTCCTTCAATTGCATAACAGACCTCTCCATTAATTTTATATCCAACAGTGGTTAATAATCCCTCTTTGATATGTATTGGTTTTTCCTTTGTATTAACCATTAAAAAACATCCTGTTCCATATGTTGATTTCATATCACCATTGCTAAAACAATTTTGTCCAACTAATGCGCCCTGCTGATCTCCTATTACACCCTTGATTGGTATCTTATTGCCCTCGTGTACAATTGTTCCAAAATCTCCATCACATGGAAGAACTGTTGGTAACATTGAAGACGGAATATCAAAAATGTCTAAAAGCTCTTGATCCCAACACATTTCATGAATATTAAATAATAAAGTTCTTGATGCATTGGTTACATCAGTAAAATGATTTTGTTCGCTTGATAGTTTGTAAATTAGGTATGAATCAATCGTCCCAAAAGCTAACTTTCCTTTCTTTGCTTGTTCTCGAGCTCCATCAACATTATCTAAAATCCATTTTATTTTTGTAGCAGAAAAATAAGGATCTAATACTAGACCGGTTTTACTCCTAACAAGCTCCTCGTGTCCTTTTAATTTTAGATCATCGCAATGTGCACTTGTTCTTCTGTCCTGCCAAACAATGCCAGGATATATAGGCTCCCCTGTTTCCTTTGACCACACAATTGTTGTTTCTCTTTGATTTGTTATACCACAGGCCTCAACATCTGAGCATTTAAGTAAAACATCTTTAAGTGTCTCTTCAACAGTTCGTATAACATCATCAGGATTAAGCTCAACCCAGCCATCATTTGGATAAGACAGATTGTATTCTTTTTGTGAATCGTAAATTTTTTCTAATTTAGTATTAAATATTATTGATCTTGAGCTAGTTGTGCCTTGATCAATTGCCAAATAATTTTTCATAAATGTTCTCCTAATGGATAATTATCCACAATTTATACACTGATTTCCAACAGAAAAAAAACATAATATATACACTATATAGTGGATAAAATGAAAATTGTCACAATATATTGTGTTTTTTACTTGATTCTTTGTCCACAATTAGTATATTAGTGGTTAGGAAAGAAAAGTTATCGTTACTGCAGACACACTTAAATTTTTCCAAAAAAAATTAAAAGAGAAAGCTCAAGGAAGTTTAGATATTAGTGGGTAAAAAATAAAGATGGAAATACAACAACAAGAAAATAAAACTACAACAAAACAACAAAATATCTCTGATATCGAAACAACTGCTCCAGGCAAGTTAAGAGTTATAAAAAGAAATGGAAAGGTAGTAGCGTTTGAGGACGACAAGATCAAAGTAGCAATAACCAAAGCATTTCTTGCTACAGAGTCCGGCAATGCTGCCGCAAGTGAAAGAATTCATAAAAAAGTTAATCAACTAACCGAGAATGTCGTTGAGGTTTTCCAAAGAAGAATGCCATCTGGTGGAACACTCCATATAGAAGAGATTCAAGACCAAGTTGAACTTCAGTTGATGCGATCAGAAGAGCTTGACGTTGCAAAATCATATATTTTGTATAGAGCTGAAAGGACACAAGAAAGAACAAAAGAAAAACTTGATATCGACCTTCCAGAAACTCCTGCTATTAACATTACAAAGAGCGATGGGTCATTAGTTCCGCTTGATGTCCAAAAAGTTGCTGGCCTTATCAGCGATGCATGTAATGACTTAGAAGAAGTATCAGTAAATGAGGTCTTAGATGAGGCTTTAAAAAATCTATATGACGGTGTCTCAATTTCAGATATGAGAACAAGCCTTGTTATGTCTGCAAGAACAAAGGTTGAAAAAGAACCAAATTACTCTTTTGTCACAGCAAGAATATTAATGGATCAAATTAGAAGCGAAGCATTAAATTTTCTTGGTGTTGCTGAAGAATCAACCTATCAAGAAATGGAAAAACATTATCCAGCAGCCTTTAAAGCATACATAGATAAAGGTATTGAGCTTGATATCCTCAATCCAGAACTAAAAGAGTTTGACTTAGATAGAATTGCCAACGCAATAGACTACACAAGAGATAATCAATTTACATACCTTGGTCTCCAAACTTTATACGACAGGTACTTCATTCATTGTGATGATGTCAGATACGAGCTTCCTCAAGTGTTCTTTATGAGAGTCTCTATGGGCTTAGCTTTAGAAGAGGAAAATAGAGAAGATAGAGCAATTGAATTTTACAAATTATTATCTAGTTTTGATTATATGAGCTCTACCCCCACTCTATTCAATTCAGGAACAAAAAGACCACAGCTTTCATCTTGTTATTTAACGACAATACCAGACGACCTAGATGGAATATTTTCTGCAATGAAAGATAACGCCTTATTATCCAAATGGGCCGGCGGTTTGGGTAATGATTGGACACCTGTAAGAGCTATGAACTCATACATAAAAGGAACTAATGGTAAAAGCCAAGGCGTAGTTCCATTCCTAAAAGTTGCAAATGACACAGCTGTTGCTGTAAATCAGGGCGGAAAAAGAAAAGGAGCTATGTGCGGTTATTTGGAAACTTGGCATTTAGACATAGAAGAATTTCTTGAATTAAGAAAAAATACTGGAGATGAGCGAAGAAGAACTCATGATATGAATACAGCAAATTGGGTACCTGACTTATTTATGAAAAGAGTTGAGCAAGATAAAAATTGGACACTTTTTTCACCAGGCGAAACACCAGACCTGCATGACCTTATCGGTAAAGCTTTTGAAGAAAAATATGAAGAATATGAAGCAAAAGCAGAAAAAGGTGAAATGGGGCAACATAAATCTGTTCCAGCGAAAGAGCTATGGAGAAAAATGCTAACAATGCTATTCGAAACAGGTCATCCATGGATAACATTTAAAGATTCATGCAACTTACGCTCTCCACAACAACATGCAGGTGTAATACATTCATCAAATTTATGCACCGAAATAACCCTAAACACAAGTGCAGAAAAAGAAATTGCTGTTTGTAATTTAGGTTCGGTTAATCTTGCTAACCATATGAAAGACGGAGCTTTAGATGAAGAAAAAATAAAGAATACTGTATCAACTGCCATAAGAATGTTAGATAACGTAATTAACATTAATTATTACTCTGTTGATACTGCTAAAAACTCTAATTTCAAACATAGGCCAATTGGACTGGGCCTTATGGGTTTCCAGGACGCGCTATACCTTCAAGATATTCCTTATTGTAGTGAAGAAGCTGTTGAATTTGCTGATAAAAGCATGGAGTTGATTAGCTACAACGCAATTCATGCTTCAACTGAATTAGCAAAAGAAAGAGGAGCATATGAATCATTTGAAGGATCATTATGGAGTCAAGGTATTCTTCCTATTGATAGTTTAAGAAAATTAAAAGAAATTCGTGGTAAATACTTAGATGTTAATCTTGATGAAAGTCTCAATTGGGATGATCTCAGAGAGAAAATCACTACAGTAGAAGTAGACAGCGAATTTTCAAAGATTCATCTTGATTTCTTCTTCAACTATGAGATTTTTCCTGATTACATAATCGACTCCCTGTGTCAATGGAATAAGGAGGGTAGAAAGATGAAAGTTGGCGATACAATAGTTCAACAAGCATTCTTACCCCCTATTAAAGGACTTTCGCAAAAAATCATTTTTGCAGTGAGAATTAGTGAAATAATTGACCAACCAGAAAGAAAAGGGTTTAGCTATGAAACAGTCGATGGACATGTAGAAAAAGGAATTTCAATTTTTACGATTGAAAAAAACATGGAAAAATCAATATTCAAGATTCATACATTTTCTAAACCAGGAAATCTGTTAACGAGTTTGGTTGGCCCAATCTTTTCAGTGCCTTATCAATCCTTTTGCACTAAAAAGGCTCTGAACAATGTAAAAGAAAGAATTGAAAAAATAAAAACGCAGTACAACACTGTGTAAAATGCATTAAAACGCATTTTACACAAACCGTTTTAAGCGTAACAAAGCGTATTTAAACCGTTTCAATGAAAAGATTCATCGTGCAAATGAAAAAAACTCAAAAAAACCGTTTACTCGGAATAGTGATATGTATCGCTTTTATCGCTCTATCCTGCAACAAGGAGGAAGCACAGGAAACGAAACCCATCAGCACTTCAATCAATAAAATACTACCTCTCGGCGCATCTCGTGTGGAGGGAAACCGACCCGAATATGAAAGTTTCCGTTACGAACTTTGGAAAGGCCTATCGGAAAATGAATGGACCTTTGATTTCATAGGCACACAATCAGACGAGGCCAACTACCCCAGTTTTAATTCCCTCGATTTTGACATGGACCATGAAGGAATAGGTGGATGGACATCGGCCGAAATCTTGCAAGCCCTTCCGGATAACCTAGAAGAAACCGGAGCACCAGATATCGTTTTATTTAGCTCTCCTGGTGGTAATGACGCCCTACTTGGCCTACCGTATGATGAGGCAATTGAGAACATAAATAGCATTATTGATCTACTTCAAAATGCCAACCCCAATATTACGATCATCATAGAGCTAATGGCCCCTGGACATTCCAATATGATGACACCTGAATTGACGACCTATTTTCAGCAACTTCATCAAGGAGTTGTAACAATTTGCGGAGAACAAAGCTCTGCAAATTCTTTGGTGGTCGAGGTAGATATGTCAACGGGATTCAGCGATGCATATCTTGCGGATGACGTTCATTATAATGTGGCTGGAGCTGACTTTATTGCCCAAAGATATTACAACATTCTTACAACCTTAATGGAATGACATAATGTATGGTCGGATATTTATGATTTGAGCATCTCTTTTCTTAAATTTATCCATCTTAAAAACCATACTTTGAAAAAAATCAACGCACTCCTCCTTACATTATTTTTAATCTTCCTGAACGCTAATTTATTTTCGCAAAAAGATGTACTCCCAAAGTACCTGACTGATGATGAAAAAACCTTGATGGACGCCTACCTTTCATCATTTGATGGCAAAGGGATCAGTACACCGCCCCCCTTCGATAACATCCGAACTGCAGCCGAATGGGAAGAGGTTCAGGCCCTTGTTATGACTTGGACAAATCAGTACAACAGCATACAAAGAAAAATTGTAGATGCAGCCCAGGAGGAATGCACGGTGATTATTCATTGTTCAGACTCGAATCAAGTTAAAGCTTACTTGAATGGTCAAGGAATTCCAGATGTTAACATCGATTATATTGAAACGCCCTATAATTCAATCTGGATTCGAGATTATGGTGGAAACACATGTTATGCAAATATGGTGGAGGATGTTTTTCTCGTAGATTGGATCTACAACAGGCCAAGACCTTCTGATGACGTAATTCCAGATGCCTACGGTGATTACTTGGGAATGGATGTATACTCTACCACCGCAAACCCAAACAAAATAATGTCTACAGGCGGTAATTGGATGTCCGATGGTGATGAAATAGCCTTTTCCTCTAACCTAGTGCTCGACGAAAATGACGGCAATGGAGATTTTGGCTCTTTGTCGTATCCCAATCACACGGAAGCAGAATTAGATGAGATTTTTCAAAATTGGATGGGCATCGAGGCCTACATCAAAATGACAGAGCTTCCTTACGATGATATTCATCACATCGATATGCACATGAAATTACTTGACGAAGAGACCTTATTGATCGGAGAATATCCCCAAGGCACCTCAGACGGACCACAAATTGAGGCCAACATTCAGTATGTCCTTAGTAATTTCAATACAAAATTTGGAACACCATTCAAAGTTGTGCGTATTCCTCAGCCCTCTGCAACAAATGGGAATTTCCCACCCAATGCATACTACAGAACCTTTACGAATCTAACTTTTGTAAATAATACCATTTTACTGCCAACGTATAGAGAGGAGTACGATACAATTGCTATTCGAATTTTAGAGGAAAACCTGCCAGGGTACACAATTGCACCTATTGATATTGACAACTCTGGACAGAACCTCATCTCAAATGGTGGAGGAATTCACTGCATTACGCATACAGTCGGAGTAAATGAGCCACTTTATATCTCACATAAAAAACTTGAAAATACTGCTGATACGGAAAATGATTATTTGGCTACAGCAAGTATCTTGCACAGAAATGGCATTACTGAAGCATCGCTCTTTTACAAAACGGACCCTTTAGATGAGTATACAGAAATCACCATGTCTAATACCAACGGAAATGAATGGGCTGCGAGTATCCCATCACAACCATTGGAAACAACTGTTTATTATTACATTGAGGGCACAGCTGAGAATGGTAAAAAAGGTGCTCACCCCTTCCCTGCTCCTTTGGGTACTCATGTGTTTGAAATAACCGATCAAGGAACTGTTTCTCTAAACGAAGGCGCAGATATTCAATTGAATCAAATTTATCCGAATCCGGCAAAAGCGATTACCGTTATTCCAATCAGTAGCACCCGCAACCAACAGGTCAAAATTGAACTGTTCAATCTACAAGGTTCGCTGGTGAAAGAAATATTCAACGGGGAGGTACCCGTTGGGGAAAAGAACTTTTTTATCGATGCGTCAAGATATCCTTCCGGACTTTATCAGGTAATCATTGAAGCTGAGGAATATGAGCAAATACAAAAACTTGTAATTGAGTAAAGTAAATCGCCAAAAAGTCTTTCGTTCTATACAACAGGTGCCTAAGAAATAAAAACACTAACTTAGAGACTATAAATTTATGACTATGAGAACTTTAACCGTTTTATGCACACTTGCTGCTTTGATGAGTATTTCTTCTTGCCAAAAGTGGAGTAAGGGAAAGAAAGAGAAAGCTTCGTTTTACTATTCAACTGATTTCAAAGCGGGAGAAGGGAGCATAATGGATATCGATGTCAAGGACATTGACTATTTGTATACTGCTTTTTTCTATGAGGGAAAGGACCTTAAATATAAGCTTGTTGCAGAACGTGGAACCTCTGATAAAAAAAATGAAGTTTTGGCCTATCAAAAAGGAGATGCCATTGTTGATAAAAGCTCACTTGAAATACAATTTAAACCAAACATAGGAGAACCATTTACTGGTGTATTTGAAAATGAAAAAAAGGTACACAAAGCAACAATTCCCGGACTGGAGCTACGTGCATTAAATTTCATTTTGAAAAAATAAAGAAGGCAGAATGAGGACGTTCTTCAAATGGCATAGAGATTATTTATCGGACCGCATTTCTAAATCTGGACTAGATTATTATCAAATTACCTGGATTGCTTTCTTTAAGGGTTTGATCATTGGATTCATTATCGCATATAATTTGTAGTGAGCGCTTCACACCAGATATAAATGGAGATTTTCGCAGGAACAAATGAAGTCAGAATATGAAACTTATGAAATTCATTTTAGTTTTTTCAGGTGTTTTCATTGCATTGTGTTCCTGTAATAATAGCACTGAAAATAAATCAGAACTAGCATCTGTCAGATACCTGGCATTGGGAGATTCTTATACCATTGGGCAAGGTATCGATAAGGGCGAATGCTGGCCCATTCAACTCGGAACAAAACTCAAAGAAACGGGTTTCGCCGTCGATAAAAACGATATCATTGCGCAAAATGGATGGGAAACGACAGACCTATTAAATGCGCTTGCAGACGCTAGTTTAAAGAATTATAATTTGGTTTCTCTCTTGATTGGTGTGAACAATCAGTATGCAAAAAAACCCTTTGAAACTTATGTAAAAGAATTTGACCTTCTTATCGATCAGGCGATTGAGCTTGTGGGTAAAAATCGAATATTTGTGGTTTCTATTCCTGATTATGGCGTAACACCTTTCGGAAGTAGTCGTAGCGAAAAAATTGCTTTAGAGCTCAATGATTATAATACATACGCAGGGTCAAAATGCCAAGAACTACAAATTCCATTTATAAATATCACTGAAATATCAAGAAAATTGGGAGATTCGAATGATGCACTGGCAACAGATGGCCTTCACCCTAGCGGAAAGCAATATGGTCAATGGGTAGAAGAAATGCTTCCAACCGTTCTAGAAATTCTGGAGAAGTAGGTTATTTTTCCTGAAACTTAAGAAAAGAGATAACCTGCTCATTAAATTCAATTGGCTGTTCCACGTTAACAACGTGCCCACAGTTTTTAATTACATGAAGCTGGGCATTGAGATGTCCAGAAATCACTTTTTTTATAGATGGTAAAAACAAATGGTCCTGTTCACCCATGATATAAAGCGTAGGAATATTTGTCTCATTAAGTCTAAAGAAACGCAAAAGCGGATTGAGCTGAGCTGTCAAGCTATACCATTTCAAAAACTCTTTTTGGTAGAGCTTCTTGGCCTCCTTGACAAAGAGCAGTCGGGATTCTTTATGATTTTTTTTAGGCATAATGATGAAGGCAAATAACTTGTACAGAAAAATGTACGGTATGACCGACTTAAAAATATTGCCAAAGCCCATGAGCAGCTTCGAGCGCACATTAAGTTTAAGAACCGCACCACCAAGCACCATAGTCTCGACAAGTTCTGGATGTCTTTCTGCTAAATCTCTAATTAAAATTGTACCCAAGGAAATTCCTATAAAGTGGGATTTTTGGATTTCAAGATGCTGGAGAACCTCCACAATATCATTCGTAATAAAGGCAAAGGTATATTCTTGCTTGTTGTTGTCTTTTGACCTTATTTTACTATTTCCATGCCCTCTAAGATCAACGAGCAAAACATTGAATTCTTTTTTAAAAGCTTTGATTTGGCGAAACCAAATAGAACTGCTTCCCCCTGCACCATGTATAAAGGTAACCCATTTGGTAGAACTTTCATTCGGGAATACAGAGTAACTAAGCATTAATTTTTGAATTGTCTATTTAAAACGAGCTAAGCCACATAAAGTTCAAAATTCACAGTGTTTTATGTGGCCGACATTTACATAAAATGTCGCGTCAAAATTTCTAAATCAATTTATTTTGGCAAATATCCCACGAATACGTTCCTGCCAATCTCTTTAGCTCCGAGGCTTTCTAGGTGAGGATTATAAACCTGACAATCAATAAGGGCATACTTATTTTGTAGCACCAAGGTAATGAAAGCCAGTTTAGAGGCATTACTTATTTTGGAAAACATACTTTCACCACAGAAAATGTTCCCTACCTCAACACCGTAGAGTCCACCTACAAGCTCATTATCTTTCCAAACTTCAACAGATTTAGCCAAACCACATTTATGCAAATCTATATATGCATCTTGCATTTCGTTTGTAATCCATGTACTAGATTGACCCTGTTTGGACCTATCGATAGACTTACAGTTGAAAATTACTGACGGAAAAGCCGAATTGAAGGTTACCTTATATTTTTTAGCATTGATCAATTGATGCATACTTTTGGAAACACGAAGGTCTTCAGGATAAAGTACCATTCGTGGATCGGGACTGTACCAAACTATCGGTTCACCTTCAGCGTACCAAGGAAAGATTCCACTCCTGTAGGCGAGCGTTAAACGTTCAATAGATAAATCCCCTCCCACTGCCAGAACCCCATTCTGGTCGGCATGATTCACATTGGGAAAAACTAATCTTTCGGACAAAATAATCACCCTTTAAAATTATCTAATAATCGGAAATTTAAAAAAATTGGTGTTCGATTTTTGAGGTCAAAAAAAAATATAGTCGAATTTTTATCAATTTTAGGTACACTCATAATATTACGCTACATTTGCAACCTAATAAAATATTTAAATATGAATAACGGAACAGTAAAATTCTTCAATAATTCAAAAGGTTTTGGATTCATCGTTCCAGATGATGGAGAAAAAGACGTGTTTGTACACGCGAACGGACTAATTGATGAAATCAATGAAGGAGACAAAGTAACCTTCGAAATTGAAGAAAGCCCTAAGGGACTGAATGCATTAAATGTAAGAGTAGTATCTAAGTAAATTAATACAACTTCAAACATATGTTCTTAAAAGCCTGTCATAATTGATGGGCTTTTTTTCTTTTCGATCATTTTTACTTTTATGTGGTTCAAAATCTTAGTTTTTTTATTTTTCAATTTTGGCGCTTTGGCCTTGGGAGGTATTTTTGCAGGCAGTGGAGCAGGGTCTGTTTGGTATAATCAATTAAATAAGGCACCATGGACACCTCCTGGTTGGGTTTTTGGATTCGCTTGGACAACAATAATGGTTTGCTTTGCCGTCTACATGGCATTGCTGTTTAAAAGAAAAACTGAAAAGGGAAATATACTTTTACTATATTTCGTTCAATGGTTGTTAAACGTGGCATGGAACCCGGCGTTTTTCTTCTTCCATAAGGCAAATTTAGGACTAGTTGTAATCGTGTGCTTAACGATTCTGGTCACCTACTTTCTATTTAATTATTGGAAAAATTTAAAGGTGTATTCTTTACTCATTCTACCCTATTTTATTTGGCTCTGTATTGCAACATCGCTCAATGCTTACATATCAATCATGAATTAAAAAGTTATCGTTAAACCCTTTTGTGGTTTGTTTAAATTTTACTTAATTTATAAACATAATATATTTATTATGAGAATCTTAAGATCCTTATTTTTTTTATTTATCTGCAGCTCCTACTGCTTATTCGGACAAAATACAGTCTGCTTTGAATTTAGTGCCCCGCCTTCTGGTCCTGGACTGAATATATTCACAAAATATATCGAAGTATTTGGGTGTGGCATCTACGCAGAGGAGAATGTACCTGATGAGAAAGTACTTCATGCGGCAGCTATTTTTGCTGAGCTACTAGATAATGATGAAGATGGGGTGGTTGACGACCCTGCTTTACTCTCTGCGCTTCAAGAAAGGCAGGCGCTCATGCCTATTTTTACATCAGATGGCAGTCCCGGGATGAATACTTTTTTCGACAATTACGATGGTGAGGGTGTTGGTGCAGTGTTATGGCAGCAAGAAATAGATCCCTTTCAACCAGGTTATTGGGGAGCGGACGCAAGCGTTGAAGAAATCATGCATACCATTAATTCAGTTGGGCATGTCAATATATATCCCGAAGCATTTTCATTGGAACCAAACTCCTCCTTGTTGTCGGCAGCAATGGACGTCGCAAGGGGCGGTCAATTTATGAGTGTACCAAATAGCTATCCAGAGGAAGCCTGGTATCATTATGATGATTTCACCTGTGATTACCAATGTATGGCTATTGAATACTTGTACTGGATGCAGGTCTCAAATATGGACATCCTCAATGATCCACAAACTTGCAGTGGCATTGCAAATGAATGGGAACCTTGTTCGCAAGCGCTTCTCGAATCTATGGATGTTTTAGGTTATGCACTCATTACGGACCCTCAATTCAAGCTGCCTCAAAATGCTCCTGATGGCAATTATTGTCCAAATGAATCTTCCCTCGATGAACTAGACAAAGGAAGCGTTGACCCCCAACTCGTTCCAAATCCATCCTTTGAAAAAAGCGTACAATTATTTGGAGTAGGTGAACAAATTATTTCGGTTGAGCTCTTTTCAATCGAAGGAAGAAAGACCTACAATGGCATTCATTCAAGGCATGAGGAGATCGATCTTTCAGCGTTAAATTCAGGAACATACACCTACATTATCAAATATCAAGATAATATGGATATAGGAAGGCTAATTTTACATTAATCAGCCATCACTTTCCTCAACAGATAACCTAAACCGAAATATGTACAATATCAACTTGAAATATCCGAGTGTTCACCTCAGCAATGGAATTATAGGCCTTATTGAAAATATTAATAAAGCAATAATAATGTCTTTCAATATAATTTTCTTGCAACCTCAACGTTTAAAAGTACGTCTCAGTTTAGTATGGTGGTAACAACTTCTACTACCTTACTAATAATCACATGCAAGTGAATAATTCCGTAGTATGGATAAAACAACAACACTATGGACTAAATGAAAAAGCAAACACTACGAGATCTCGAAGAATACTCAAACTACCTTGATCTCTTTTCAAAATTATCCTTACTAAAAAAGAAGGAAAACAACGACATTGGCTCTAGCAATAAAACAAAATATCAAGTTGAAAACCTAAAGCATTTACTTCAGGTTCTCAAGAGTGAGAAAATTGAGATTGAAGATGAAATTATTGAAGAACAACAAAAAAGATATTCGTACATTTTTGACAAGGAAGGAAACAAAATAGAACTGTGGGAACCAGTATGTTAAAAATAAGTTTCAGGATTTATCCCAAAGAAACGTCTAATATCATCATTACTAAAAAACCAGCGATAAAACCAAGAACAGCAACATCAGTAAAGCGATCTCTTTGGGTTTCTGGAATGACCTCCTCAACTACTACAAAAATCATTGCACCTGCCGCAAAAGCCAAAGCAAATGGAAGAATGGGTTCCATGTAAATTACTGCCAAAGCACCAACAACTCCCGCAATTGGCTCTACAATAGCAGAAAGTTGTCCGTACCAAAAGCTTTTAAACCTACTCGCGCCTGCCCTTCGTAATGGCATAGCAACTGCAAAACCTTCAGGGAAATTTTGAATACCTATACCGATGGCTAAGGTAACGGCTCCTGCAATTGATGCGCCTTCAATACCATGGGCACATGCACCAAACAGGACGCCAACGGCCAGACCCTCCGGAATATTATGAAGAGTTATCGCCAACACAAGTAAAGTAGTTTTATGAAATTGGGTTTTCACCCCTTCTTTCTCAGACTCCTTAAAATTAATATGAAGATGCGGTAGGCTCTTGTCCAAGAAGAAAAGAAACAAAGCTCCAGTCAGAAAACCGACAGCGGCAGGCATCCAAATCATATTTGGGTACATTCGTTCGGACAACTCGATAGAGGGGTTAAGAAGTGACCAAAAGCTTGCAGCCACCATCACTCCTCCGGTAAAGCCAAGCATGCCATCTAAAACACCTCTATGCATTGACTTAAAGAAAAAAACTAAAGAGGCACCAAGCGCAGTTACTAGCCAGGTAAACGTTGTGGCGAGAAGTGCTGCATAGACTGGGTCAATACTTTCAAAATACAGAATGACATCTTCCATACTGCGAAAGTAATACAAATAGTATTAAGTCTTATTCAGACCTATCAAATCCCAAACCAATCGCCTTCTTTAATATACTTTTATTGATTGCCGTGCCCAAGTCATCTTCCTCATTCGAATTCATTTCTTTCTTCCTTTTAAGAATAAACGCCTCCCTTTTTAATGTTAAGTCGGCAATATTATTTTGAATGTCTTTTCTTTCCTGAAGTTTAATTTTCACATAGCGGTGTATCTCTTTGTCAGACTTTTCTTGAAGGGCTTCAGGTAAATATTTATGGTCGATTTCATTAATGACCGTTGAGTCGGCAACATAGGCATCTATTAAGTCCCACTGGCTATTGTTATAGCTCCGAGATATCTTTGCTTTCGCACGTCTCGCAGCAACAGAGGCATCTAAACGCTCGGCATTCACGTCCTGACTTTTTTGTAATTGCATTCTATCAGACCCAATACTGTTGTACTGAATATATGTTCGGTTTATTTTTAAACTGAGTTCATTAATTTGGTCGTCATAGGGCGTGGGTATAAATACAACATTTCTGTTGGCGTCAATATTAAAATATTCCCCATTTGATTCGATTGCACCATCCTTCCATAGTTCTCTAACTCCTTGCATGTGATCGCCGCAATAAATTGTATTTACAAGTACTTCTTTTGCTTTGGCCAATGCACACACCTCTTGATAGTTAACTGGTCCTTGATTAAAGGGTTCATTTCCAGCAATGTATATCATCTTGAGATCTCTTCCATCCGAAGACCACTCTAATTTATTTAAGGCATCACTGATTACTGCACCACAATATTCATTTCCTCCATTTGTCTTAAGCGCAAATAGTTTTTGAGAAACCAAATCTAAATCAGATGTAAATTCGAGCTGTTTTCTGACGAATAAGCTGTTCTGAATACCGGAATTGCCATAATCGTAGATGGCTATTTCTAACGATGGTATTTCTCCCTGATAACGAAGTGCACCGGATTCATTTACAATTTCCCACAATCTTGACTTTGCCTGATTGAGCAGGCCATCCATACTACTGGAGGTATCAAATAAAATCACTAACTGAATTTTACGATCTGATTTTCCTTGAGTGATAGAAGATTTTATTTGACCAAGGGGCTCCATCTGATCAATAATAGGGGTGCACAAAGCCGAACCAATGAGCGTGCAAAGAAGAAAACTTTTCATTTTATTTTTTGCTTCTGTACACCTATACCCTTAAATGGTTCATTTATTTAAAAAGAAACGAATAGCAAGGGCATATCCATCCATACCTAAACCAATTATACTTCCGACACAAACCGGTGAAAGCAATGATTCGTGCCGAAAGGTTTCTCGCGCATGAATGTTAGATATGTGAACTTCTACAACAGGTACTGAAATCGCGGCAATACAATCTCGCAAGGCAACGCTTGTATGGGTATACCCTCCGGCATTGAGAATGAATCCATCAAAATCTGATTTCTGCAATTCGTTGATAAGTTCACCCTCGATATTGGATTGAAAATAAAATAATTCTACATCGAATTGAGTACAAAGACGGTTAAAAAAATTATCAAAACTTTCTGATCCATAGATAGAAGGCTCACGAGAACCCAATAGATTTAAATTTGGACCATTAATTATTGCTAATTTCATCATGTGTCTAATTGGAGCCGCTATATTACAGAATTTGTTTCATTCCTTAAAATTGAAAAGGGACTATCTTCCAATTCAATTATTGCCTATCAGAATGATGTTGATAAGCTTGCAGGTTATTGTACAGATAAGAAAATTCAAACAAAAGACGTTCAATACATACACCTAAAATCATTTGTTACAGAGCTTTATGACTTAGGTCTCAGTGCCCGCAGCCAGGCACGAATTATTTCAGGTATAAAACAATTCTTTAGCTACTTGATGCTCGAAAATATTATTGAAAAAGATCCGAGTTTACTTTTAGAGCAGCCCAAGCTGGGTAGAAAACTACCTGAGGTGCTGAGTATTGAAGAAGTTGATCGACTCATTGGAGCTATTAATCTAACCTCAAACGAAGGACCAAGGAATCGCGCAATACTAGAGGTTTTATATAGTTGTGGACTTCGTGTAAGCGAGTTGATCAATTTAAAATTCACAGATTTATTTTACGATGAAGGTTTCGTTCGCGTAGTGGGGAAAGGAAATAAAGAAAGACTTGTTCCCCTGAGTGAAAGCGTTCAAATAGAAATTTCATCCTACCAAGAAAGCATGCGGTCTAAGCTTGATATCAAAGACGGGCACGAAAACTACGTCTTTTTAAACCGCAGAGGAAGAAAGCTTACAAGGGTTATGGTATTTATCATTGTAAAGGACTTGGCTACAAAAATAAATTTGACAAAATCTATTTCGCCACATACCTTTAGACACAGTTTCGCTACACACCTGATAGAGGGCGGAGCAAATTTGAGAGCGATTCAAGAGATGCTTGGACATGAATCCATAATTACGACTGAAATATATACACATCTCGATCAAAGTTTTTTGAAAGAAGCAATATTAAGTTATCACCCCAGAAATTCAATAGAATCCTGACTTAAAATAGTTTAAAAAAACTATCATAAAATCTTTTGTAAATTTGCTTTTTTACCAAATAAAGTGTTTCTTTGCACCCGCTTTTTACATTAATAACGTCTTAAAACGTCAAGCATATGTCAAGGATTTGTCAACTTACAGGAAAATCAGTAATGGTTGGGAACAACGTCTCTCACTCGAAGAGAAGAACGAAACGTCGTTTTTACCCAAACTTGGTTACTAAGAAATTTTATCTTCCAGAAGAAGATTCATTTATTACGCTAAAAGTGGCTACATCTGCGCTGAGAACAATCAATAAGAAAGGTATTTCGGCTTGTGTCAAAGAAGCACGTTTGAAAGGATATTTAAAATAAGCGTTAAAAGTCAAAATCAATAGAAATGGCAAAGAGCAAAGGAAATAGAGTTCAAGTAATTTTAGAGTGTACAGAGCATAAAAACTCAGGTCTAGCAGGTACATCTAGATACATTACTACGAAAAACAGAAAAAACACTCCTGATCGAATGGAAATTAAAAAATTCAACCCGATCATGAAGAAATATACAATTCATAAAGAAATTAAATAATTTGTCATGGCAAAGAAAGTAGTTGCAAGTTTACAGAAAGGTGGAGGTAAAGCCCACACCAAAGTAATTAAAATGGTAAAGTCAGATAAATCTGGTGCTTACTCTTTTAAAGAGGGAATCGTACATAATGACAAAGTTAAAGAGTGGTTTAGCAAAAGCTAAAAGACTACTAAAATTATTTATAAAGCTTCCTTTGGGAGCTTTTTTTTTACAATCATATGGGACTTTTTGATTTTTTCTCGAAACCAAGGAAAGAGACACTTGATAAAGGACTGGAAAAAACCAAAACATCTTTCCTTTCCAAGCTGGCTAGAACCATTATTGGAAAATCCAAAGTAGATGAGGAGGTACTTGACGAACTCGAAGAGGTACTCATATCCTCAGATGTTGGTGTTGAGACCACACTGAAAATTATCGAGAAAATTGAAAGTCGTGTTAAAAAAGATAAAGTTCTGGGAACAGATGAACTTCAAAACATTCTAAAAGAAGAAATTGCAAAACTTCTTGAAGAAAATGATTCCGATTACATTTCTACATCACATCATGACATAGAAAAAGAACCGTACGTGATTATGGTTGTTGGTGTAAATGGCGTGGGCAAAACAACCACTATTGGTAAACTCGCCCATCAATTTAAAGCAGCAAACAAAAAGGTTGTTTTAGGTGCTTCAGATACCTTTAGAGCTGCCGCAGTAGATCAGCTTAATATATGGTCTGAGCGTGTTGGCGTTCCGATCATTCAACAAGGTATGGGTGCAGACCCGGCAAGTGTTGCTTTTGATACTCTTCAATCCGCCAAGGCTCAAAATGCAGATGTCGTCATTATTGACACAGCAGGAAGGCTACATAATAAAGTAAATCTTATGAATGAACTTTCTAAGATTAAAAATGTAATGAAAAAAGTTATCCCAACTGCGCCACATGAAATTCTTTTAGTAATTGATGGTTCTACGGGTCAGAACGCATTCGAGCAAGCCAAACAATTCTCTCAGGCAACGGATATCAATGCACTGGCAGTAACAAAACTAGACGGAACTGCAAAAGGTGGCGTAATTATCGGAATCTCAGACCAGATGCAAATACCTGTCAAATATATTGGCGTGGGTGAGCAAATGGAAGACTTACAACTTTTTGACAAAAAATCATTTGTCGACTCCTTGTTTTCCTAAACACCATGTATCTCATAGCTGATACGAATGTTTGGATGAAGACTCGCGCGAACTGAGCAATATTTATTGAGTGATAAATCTAGCGCTCGATCTACACGCTTGAAATCAATCTCTTTGTCTATAAACACATTAAAATGAATTTGTTCAAAGGGGGTAGGAACACCCTCTTTCTTTTTAGCATCTGCCTCCACGCGGTAAACCTTCGGTACTATTTTTTGTTTCTTTAGCACAAGTATTACATCAATGGACATACATCCCATTAAACCACCAAGAAGCAATTGCATAGGGGTCATACCCTTATTCTTTCCCTCTAAATCCGCAGAAGAATCGAGTACCAAAGACAAATCATTTTTCGTGTTTAATTCAAATACATAGGGTGCTTCAATTCTATTCAATTCCATATCCATGGTGTCATATTTTAGGTGTAAATTACTGCTCAAAGGTAGTTATTTAGCACACCACTCAAAATTGCAAACAATTCACTAAATTTGCACCCTACATCACTATACTATGAAGAACCTTATCCTTTGCGTTTCCCTTTTATTGTTTTCAAACCAAATTTTTGGCCAAACCAAAACAGTCAGAGGTTTTGTGTATGACCAATCGAACGGAGAACCATTGGCATACGAAAAGGTAAAGTTGCTGAGAGAAGACAGTTCTACCGTAGCAGGAGCAGTAACTGACTTGAATGGGTTCTTTCAAATCCCTAAGCTCAAGAGTGAACGCTACCTTATTAAGGTAGACAACTTCAAATATGTCGAAGAAGTCCAAAATATTGATCTAACCAGTGGGAGAAATATTATTGATATAAAGTTTGAGCTGAAAATGTTGGAATCCGTTCAACAATTTGACGAAGTTAAAGTTTCTGCGGAAAGCAAAACGAAAAGAACCAAAATTGAGATTTCAAAATTAAAGATAAGTAAAGAGGGGCTAGAGAGAATTCCTAGCTATGGTGCTGAAAATGATATTGTCGGAGCGTTTTCTGTAACACCAGGTGTAATTACTACAGGAGACCAGGGAGGACAGCTATACGTGCGCGGTGGTACACCCATTCAAAATAAAATATTACTAGATGGAATGACGATCTACAACCCCTTCCACTCCATTGGCTTCTTTTCCATATTCGAGACGGAATTGATTAAAAACGTAGACATATATACGGGTGGATTTGAATCAAAGTATGGTGGTAGAATTTCCTCAATCATGGACATCACATATCGAGATGGAAATAGAAAGAAATTTTCGGGAAAAGCTTCGGCATCACCTTTCTTGGGAAAGCTAGTTCTAGAAGGACCGCTAGGTAAAAAAAGAGGCGATTCACCTCGGGCAGGTTCTTATGTTTTTTCAGCTAAAAAAAGTCTTTTGGATGTGACTTCTGAGGCATTATATCCAAATATAAACGAAGGAAATGGCTTGCCCTTTAATTTTACAGATTTATATGGAAAAGTAACGTTTACTGGTGATGGAGGAAGTAAATTCAGTGCCTTTGGTTTTAGCAATCAGGATAGTGTTAATTATGATATTGCAGATTTAAATTGGAATGCAGCAGGTGGTGGAATCAATTTTCTACTTGTACCTAGTGGTTCTCCAATTTTCATAAGAGGACACGTAAATGGAAGCAATTTTACCACAACCTTTACCGAAGCAGAATTAGAACCTCGCACCTCAAGTATTGGGGGTTTTGATTTAGGTTTTGATTTTAGCATCTTCTTGAAAAATGAAAGTGAAATTAATTATGGTTTTAATTTAAATGGCTTCAATACAAGGTATACCACATTTAATGAAGTTGGACGAAAAATTGAAGACGAAAACTTTACCACAGAAATTGGAAGCTATTTTAACTACAGAGGCGTATTTAAGAGATGGGTTGTACAAACCGGAATGCGTGCACAAGTGTATGCTTCTCTAAATACGATATCACTTGAACCGAGAATTGGTGCAAAATACAATGCTTCTGAAAACATTCGATTCAAATTTTCAGGTGGTCGTTTTTCACAAAACTTCACCTCTGCATCTTCTGATAAAGATATCATCAACCTATTTAACGGTTTGTTGAGTGCGCCTACAAATGTACAAGATCAGTTTGTCAACCAATTTGGTAATACGAGACAGGTAAACAACGGACTACAATATGCTTGGCATGGCATTGCCGGAATTGAAGTTGACCTCGGTAAAAATATCACAGTAAACATAGAAGGATATTACAAATACTTTTCACAGCTCAGCAACATCAATCAAAATAAGCTATATGAAGATGTCGCCGCTTTTGAGTTAATTGACGATGTATTCAAGAAAGATTTCATTATTGAATCCGGTCAATCTTTAGGGGCTGATTTCTTAATTAAGTACAGTAAAGATAAATTACATTTATGGGGTATGCCCCTAAAACACGCACGCTTATTTTTGTGGGGCGTATATTCTTATGGGCACAATGTACGATGGGATGGCTTCAATGAATACTTCCCAGTATTTGACCGAAGGCATAATATAAATGTCGTTGCGTCTTATGTTTTCGGTGAAAAAAATGACATTGATATCAATGTGAGATGGAACCTTGGTTCAGGTTTACCCTTTACACCGACAGCGGGTTATTACCAACCGGAAGATTTCTCAGGAGGAGTTACCTCAGATCCAATTACCAATAACAGTGATAACATTTCAACATTATTGGGAGAATTTAACAGCCAAAGGTTACCTTACTATCACAGATTAGATGTGACCATCAAAAAGAAATTTAAATTCAAAAACAAAACTGTTTTAGAGCTTGTTGGAAGCGTTACCAATGCTTACGATCGAAATAACATATTTTATGTCAACAGAGTCACGAGCGAAGAAATCTATCAATTTCCTTTGCTTCCAAGCTTTGGGATGAGTTATAAATTTTAACTATGGCGGTAATCGCGAAATTTAAAGCGCTTCGACCTGTTCGAGACAAGGCTCATCTTGTAGCAACCCGACCCTATTACTCCTACAAAAAAAATGTTTTGAAGGCAAAAATGGAAAGCAACCCATGGACCTTACTTAACATTATTAACCCTGAATTTGATCATTCTAAAAAAACGAAATCCAATTCAACAGAAAGATTTGAGCTTGTAAAAAAGGGATATGATCAATTTGTGCAAGATGGTATACTTATACAAGATGCTGAACCAAAACTCTATTTATATAAACAAACCTCGGAAAATCATTCATGCATTGGTGTTATTGCGGGTGCAAGTGTTGAAGAATATTTAGCAAAAAAAATAAAAATTCATGAAGCGACATTAACAACTAGAGAGGCAGTATTTGAGCATTACCTAGATGTCGTCGGTTATAATGCAGAACCAGTACTTTTATCTTATTCAGGAAACAATAATATTCAAGATTTAATTGAAATTATTTCAAGGGACCGTCCGGAATATGAATTCACAACGACTGACAAAATAAAGCATGAACTTTGGATTATGTCGAATGACCATTCCAGTGATATGCAAGCATGTTTTGAACCGATAAAAGAGATTTATATCGCCGATGGTCACCACAGATCTGCTTCATCTGCAGGATTGTACCAATCAAAAGGAAATCAATATGTGAACTCTAAAAATTTCCTTGCCTACTTTGTTGAAGAACAGCAACTTAACATAATTTCATTCAATCGAATGGTAAAGTCATTAAATGGCCTCAAACCAGAAGACTTTTTAGCTAAAATAAGTGCATTGGGAACCATCAAAAAGATCGATGAAGGAATGGCCCCCGAGACGAACCATAGCATGCATTTCCTGATCAATGACATTTGGTACGCGCTTCGAATTAACCAAAATTTAATTGATGAAAACCACCCCGTAAAGTCTTTAGATCCGAGCTTATTAACTGAGCTGATTTTGAAGCCAATATTAGGTATTAAAGATTTAAAAACAAGCGAGGACATAGACTTTTTACCAGGCACTTTTGGTGCACAAGCATTCGCAAAAGAGTTGAAGAAGAAAAATTTTGTACTGGGATTTATGCTTTATCCAATTTCTATCAATCAAATAAAAGCTGTAGCCGACGCAGGGTTATATATGCCTCCAAAATCAACCTGGGTTGAACCAAAACTTCGAAGCGGTCTGACCATCTACAACATAAAATAATGATTGCCTCCAACCTCAATAAATTTAAAAAAGAGCTACCCGAGCATGTTGTGCTTGTTGCTGTTTCTAAAACCAAACCTGTCGAAGATCTACAAAAAGCCTTTGATGCGGGCCAGAGAATCTTTGGTGAAAATAAGGTGCAAGAAATGTTTGCAAAATGGGAGGTTCTACCAAAAGAGATTGAATGGCATTTTATTGGACACTTACAACGAAATAAAGTAAAGTACCTTGCCCCTTTTGTATCTTTGATTCACGGTGTGGAGAGTTTTAGGCTACTAAAAGAAATCAATAAACAAGCCTTAAAATCTAATAGAATTATTGACGTACTTCTTCAATTCTATATTGCGGACGAAGAAACAAAGTTTGGTCTTTCAGTAGAGGAGGCAGATGTTTTATTGAGTTCAGAAGAATATAAAATGCTCAATAACATCGCGATTCGAGGGGTAATGGGTATGGCAACGTTTACGAAGAATCAAGAAAAAATTAAAGGCGAATTTCAAAAGCTCAAAAAAATTCACGAGGGGTTAAAAGAGAATCATTTCAGTGCTCGAGAAAATTTTGACATTATATCTATGGGGATGAGCGGAGACTACAAAACAGCCATAGATGAAGGGAGTACGATGATTCGCATCGGAAGCTCCATATTCGGTGAAAGAAACTAATCCTTTAAGTCAAAGACCAAAGAAGAAACCAGTGATTTTTGCATAAATGTCAGCGCCAGATTTTGAAGTTCGACAGCGCTAATCTTATCAATCCTTTTATGTATCTCATCGATGGTATCAATTTGCCCAAAAGCGAGAAAGCTCTTTCCTAAACTATGCATAAGACTTGAATTCACATCCATACTCAATGCAAGCTGACCTTTAAACTGCTGCTTTACCTTTGTTAGCTTTGCAGCACTGATTGGTTTCTTTTGCAATCGATCTAATTCTTTTTCAATAAGCTTAATTGATTTTTTAATATTCTTAGACTCACAACCAACATATATCTGCCAAAATCCAACATCTGCGTATGGCACATAATTTGCCTCAACACTGTAGGCCAAAACGTGGCGTTCGCGCAGTGAAATATTTAGCGTCGCATTCATCGCAGGTCCACCAATCATATTCATCAGCATGGCCATGGCCGTTCTATTTTCATGAAAATAGCTAGGCGCCATTCCGCCCATTACAAGATGTGCCTGATAATTGGCTTCCTTGCGAAAAATATGAAATGGTTTGTATCCAGAAAATGAATCTATTTCTACTGGCGAACCTTTTTCGGGCATGGTATCAAGATGCTTTCTAAGCATGCGTTCAATCACCTTAAGTGAAATATCTCCTACAAAGGAAACAACTAGATTTTCTTTTGAAAAATAATCTTTTACAAATCCTTCAAGATCTGTTTTATTCAAATTTTCTAAATCTGCTTTTACACCTAAAATATTATTCCCCAAAGCATGTCCCTTGAACAACTCCTCCTCAAAGTCATCAAAAATTTTATCGTAGGGACTGTCTAAATAGGAATTGATCTCATCAAAAATAATTTCCTTCTCTTTTTCAACCTCTTTTTTTGTGAAAATTGGATTAATTGAGATATCTGACAAAAGCTCAATTGCTCTCTCAGTGTGGGCTTTAGGAAATGATGCATGCAAACATAGTTCTTCTTTAGCAGTGTATGCGTTTAGTTCTCCCCCGACCTCATCAATACGGGAAATGGTTTGAATCCCATTCCGTTTTTTTGTGCCTTTGAATACACAATGTTCTAAAAAATGAGCCAAACCAGTTTGGTTTTGATTTTCAAAACGACTCCCAGCTCTAAAGAAATAACCGACATGTGCTACCTCACTGGGCTTGTGGAGGTAAACCAATCTCAATCCACTTTTATAGCTGATACAGGTAGGTTCCAATTGTTTAAGGGTTAATTCGATGTGAAACCCATAAATGCTCTTCTTTTTCAAACACAATTCTGTCGTGTAATCTAGAAGGTCGACCCTGCCAAAATTCAAATCGATAAGGAGATATCCCAAAACCGCCCCAGAAATCCGGTCGAGCAATTTGTTCTGGAAATTTTTTCTCAAGGTCTTTCAGCTTTTGTTCCAAGGTTACTCTTGACGCAAGTGGTCGTGATTGATCTGAAGCCCATGCACCCAATTGACTCGAGCGTGGTCTGGAACTGAAATATCTGTCACTTTCTTCAGACGGTATTTTTGATGCAAAACCCTGAATGCGAATTTGACGTTGCAGACCTGGCCAAAAAAACAGCATACTTACCCGTGAATTTTCACTAATCTCATCAGATTTATGGCTCTCATAATTTGTGTAAAAAACAAATTCTTCTCTCCGTAGCTCCTTAAGATAAACAATTCTACTTGACGGCTGATTGATTTCCGAATTAACAGAACACAGTGAAAAAGCATTGGGTTCCGGTTGGTTAGAGCTACAAGCATAATCAAACCATTCTTGGAAAGCCTTAAAAGGGTCCTTCGCAAATGAATCGTTCAAGGCATTTAAATCAAAATCTTTATGTTCGTCCCTTAGGCGGTCTAGGTGCTTACTCATTGTTATCTAATTCATCTACAACCTCAGTTTCTACGTTTGGATTAAAATCAGTATTCGGTGACAAACCCCCACCCAATTTAACTTCTTTGGGTTCGTTCCTCTTAACGCTTTCATTTGGGTAAAAAACCTCAACAATTGGAGACTCAGCCACAGAGATAACTTTATAGTCAACCATCAAATTTGACATATTATCCGCCAAGTTATCATACGCTTCCTTTACTGTGCTTGCTTCAACTAAAATAAATTGATTGATTTTTTTATTCTTTCCACCGTCCGCATCAGCACTTTCATAGGATATTTTACACTTATACCAAACATTACTACCATCCAAAGGGAAAATTTCATGAATATCAGTTCGTGTAATTCCAGTTACCAAAAATTCTCCACTAATACTAGTACCCAGCTCTTCATATATTCTTGCCTCAGCATCCGTGAAAGTCATCCCGGCAAGCAAATATGGTTCTGTAACTCGTTTAAGGGTTCCGTCCTCAAGCTGTTTTGTGTATTTTAATTTAACGGTAAACCAATTGATCATAACTAAATTTTAAGTCCACAAAGATAGTTACGACAAGCTCCAAAACCTAATGGAAAATGATTTAATGACCTGCACTAAATCCGAAGGGCAAAAGATCAATGACACTTTTGAGAATAAGTGTCCTATTATCTTGGTTCACGATAATGATCCGCATCTTATTTTTCTGTCTGTTTTCGGTTTCAAGCATCACTTGTCTGCATGCTCCACAGGGAGACAACAACTTCTTTGAAGGAATCAAATCACCTTCCGCCACAATACAAATTGTTTGAACTACTTGTTTTGGATAATTCGCACCGACATGAAATAACACTACACGCTCTGCACACAATCCAGAGGGATAAGCAGAATTCTCTTGATTGCTTCCCGTAACAATTGCATCATTATCCAAACGGACAGAGGCACCCACTTTAAAATTACTGTAAGGAGCATAAGCCGATTGCATCGCCTCAAAAGCTCGATCGATCAATATTTGATCCTGAACAGCTAGCTCTTTCCAATTTTCATGGAGCTCATAAGAAAAAGAATGCTCTTGTTTCATACGCTCATTTACGCAATAATCAAGTAAGGGTTACATTGTATTTTGCAATGCAATTTCTATGGTAAAGCTTCGAATTTTGTGTACCTTCGTGCCTCTTAAAACACAATAATGCAAGAATTAAAAGACAAAGTAAGTTACGCGGTAGGTTTAAGTATTGCCGAAAGTTTAAAAAGCCAACAACTGAGCTCATTAGATCTTAATTTCCTAAAAGATGGAATTCAAGATGTTTTTGAACAAAGAGAACTTAAAATAAATCCACAAGAGGCGAATGGACTAATCAAAACCTATCTAGAAGAGGCGAATACTGCCGCGTATGGTGAAATCAAGGCACAGGGAATTGCCTTTTTGGAAGAAAATAAGAATAAAGAAGGAGTTTTGTCTACTGAAACTGGACTGCAATATGAAATTATAAAGGAAGGTACAGGTGATAAGGCCGGAGCTACGGATACCGTAACAGTGCATTACCATGGTACATTGATTGATGGAACAGTCTTTGATAGCTCAACGGAAAGAGGAACACCAGCAAGTTTTGGAGTGAATCAAGTTATTCCGGGATGGACAGAAGCACTTCAGTTGATGTCGAAAGGAGCGAAATATAGATTATATATCCCACAAGAATTAGCATACGGTGCTAACCCACACCCGGGAGGACCAATAAAGCCATTCAGCGCATTAATATTTGATGTAGAATTGATTGAAATAAAATGAAAATAATACTATTGATAATTACTGGAATTCTTTTTGCTTCCTGTTCAGAGGATGCAACAAGATCTGCCAGGGAAGAAGACTCGACTGAAACATCGAAATCCATTTATAAAAATAGTGACGTTACCATGTCATCTGAACGTGATAGCATATCTTATACACTTGGTTTTGAAATGTCCAAGCCGTTTATAAATGATACTGTATTTTCAAAATTAGACAAAACGCTAATTGCAAAAGGATTCAATGATGATGTCGAGACCTATTCAGTTGATAGCTGCATGATGATGGTTCAGTCTTATATGTCTTCCGTTGACCTTAGAAAAGATAAGGGCTTTTCAGATGGATGTGCACAGAGTGTTGGTCGACTGAATAGAAGTGAAATTCAAAAAATGTTTAGCGACCTTCAAGCCACAGATCTTATCAATATGGGAATTGTTCAAATGGGTTTTAGCGATGGGCTTAGTTTTAGAAATGTATTTAGAGACGATTCCATCAGTGTGAAATTATTATTTGCTAAACTCAAAACTCAAATGGATGAAAAATATAAAGTTTCCATTGAAGAATTTGAAAAAGAAGGAATTGAATTTTTAAAAGAAAATAAGGGAAAAAAAGGTGTGGTACAAACATTTTCTGGGCTTCAATATAAAGTCTTAAAAAAAGGAAAAGGAAAAAACCCTACAGCCTCTTCACGTGTGAAAGTCAACTATAAAGGGACTCTGCTGTCAGGAGAAACTTTCGATAGTTCATATGAACGCGGAACCCCATCAGAGTTCGGACTAAATCAGGTTATACCAGGATGGACTGAGGGTATTCAACTTATGAGGCCCGGAAGTAAATTCATATTTTACATTCCGCACGAGCTGGCTTATGGTGCAAACCCAGATCCAAGAAGCGGTATAAAACCATATAGTCTTCTTATATTTGAGGTTGAACTATTGGAAATTCTAAGCCCATGATGAAATTTATTTTTGCATTTGCGACATTCGCCATTCTTTGTAGCTGTAATGAAAAGATAGATTTAATTGGGGACTTCAAAGAAACGGTAGTGGTCTATGGTCTACTTGATCACAGTGACTCAATGCATTATGTGAAAATAACGCGGGCTTTTATAGGTCCTGGGAATGCATTGGAAATTGCCCAAATAGAGGACTCTAGTTATTTCGATGTCGTAGATGCAAGCATTGAAGAAATTCAAGGGGGAACTGTTTTAAGGACCTGGATCTTGAAAGATACACTTATAGAAAATAAAGACACCAATGGTGTTTTTTATGCCCCATTCCAAAAGGTCTATTATTTCAAAACGCTCCCAACCACCATATCAAGCTCGGGGGCCTTCGGAACTGTTCAGACTTCACCGAACCAAATGATGAGCTCATTGAATCCTGACAACCAATACCGATTGAAAGCGGTCATCAATTCAGGAGAATTTGAAGTGACAGGAATAACAAACCTAGTCAATGGAATGACAACTACGGCAACCTCTCAAAATTTCACCTTCAAATTTGCAAGTAACCCTGGAGAATATAAAGCGACAAGTGTAACCATTTCAAACACTGGAAGTGCACACGTTGTAAATGCCGAATTAGGAATTAGAATCGCCGAGTATATAGCAACAGAACCAAGTGTGAAAACAATCGGTTGGCGAATTGGGGAATCTGATGTGTTGCCTAATACATCAAAAACATTTTCTGCAAATGGCGTTACCTTCTATAACCTTGTCAACAGCAATGTCACAGATGATGCGCTAATAGATGAGCGTAACTTTCTTGGTTTTGAAGTAACAGTTACTGGAGGGTCGGAGGACCTAAACAATTACATTACTGTAAATCAGCCCTCGAGCTCTTTGGCCCAGAACAAACCAACTTACACAAACCTTGAGGTAACAAATGACTACCGCGTCATTGGCATTTTCTCTTCAATTCAGACTATTAAGACATATAGACCATTTTACATTTCACCCCAACAAGCTTTCATTCGGGCGATTGATAAGAAAAGTACGCAAGAACTTTGTGAAGGGCCTATCACCGGGCTCCTGCAATTCTGCTCCAAGCACCCTGCTGATAATGTTTTGGGGAACGAAGAGAGCTTTGCATGTAATTAATTTACGCACACCATAATGTCGAATCGGCGCACCTTATTTGCTGATGTGATTCTGCCCGTCCCTATTCATAAGGCGTTCACTTACAGAATACCATTCGAAATGAATGATGAGGTAGGGATTGGCCTTCGGGTGATTGTTCCCTTTGGGAAAAACAAGCTACAAACGGCTATTGTGGTCAATATTCATGAGAATGTTCCAAAAAATTATCAATCAAAGTATATAGAGGCAGTACTGGACCACTCACCCATCGTCACAAAAAAACAATTAACGTTTTGGAAGTGGGTTTCCCAATACTATATGGCCGCAATTGGAGAGGTCATGAATGCCGCCTTACCAGCGAATTTTAAGCTGGGAAGTGAAACGAATATTTTATTACATCCAGATTTTGAATCCGGGGTTGACATGCTTGATGACCGAAGCCAAGAAATCGTAGAATATCTTGAAAACAAGGGAGGCTGTAATCTTAAAGAACTTTCTGAATTTCTCTGTATTCAAACAGTTCAACCCATTGTAAAAACTCTGATTGAAAAGAGAATTATAATTTCAAAGGAAGAAATCAAACAAAGATATGCTGCGAAAACATCAATTTGTTATCAGCTAAAAGCACAGTTCCAAAATGAAAATAATCTGAATATTATTTTTGAAGAGCTCGAGAATAATTCAAGGCTTAGTAAACAATTCGATGCCTTGATGCATATCATTAAAATTGCCGAGAAAGAAAATGGCTATTTTCCAATTCAAAAAAAAATACTTTTAGATGATGGAATTAGTGCATCCGCACTCGCAACTTTAGAGAAAAAGGGCATACTAAGTGTTGAACGATTTCAAATTGATAGAATCCGATTGGACCAAGGAAAAAACTTAGCATTCAAAAAACTTACAGCAGCGCAATCAACAGCCTTACGACAGGTCGAAGAGGCAATGCTAAAGCACAAGGTAACCCTACTTCATGGTGTTACAGGCTCAGGTAAAACGGAGCTATACGTACAGCTCATTCAAGACCAGCTTGATCAGGGTAAACAAGTTTTATTTTTACTTCCCGAAATCGCTTTAACCACTCAACTGATACAACGCTTGGCGGCCTATTTTGGAGAAAAGATAGGTGTGTATCACTCAAAGTTCAATCAAAATGAGCGGGTAGAGATTTGGAATAAAGTACTACAAGATGATGCTCACGAATTCAGAATTATTTTAGGCGCACGTTCCTCTGTATTTTTACCTTTTCAAAATTTAGGTTTAATTATCGTAGACGAAGAACATGAAGGCTCTTTCAAACAATATGACCCATCACCCCGTTACAACGGACGGGATGCTGCAATCGTTTTAGGACGTATGCACGAGGCTAGAGTATTGCTAGGTACTGCAACCCCATCACTAGAGACCTATACCAACGCTAAGCAAGGAAAGTATGGCTTAGTATCACTTAAAGAAAGATACAAGGGTTTGCTCATGCCGGAGGTACTTTATGCTGACCTTAAAAGAGCAAGGAAACTGAAAAATATGAATTCCCATTTCTCTAATTTTTTATTAGAAGAAATGGATCAGGTACTAAAAAGGGGAGAGCAGGTTATATTATTTCAAAATAGACGAGGATATACCCCTGTATGGTCATGTGAAATATGTAATTGGACTCCAAAATGCAACCATTGTGATGTCTCCCTGACCTACCACAAATCGGCTAATTTACTGAAATGTCATTATTGTGGATACGCTACAAGTCCAGTTGGATCATGCCCTTCATGCGGAAGTAACAGGTTAAATATGATTGGCTTTGGAACAGAAAAAATTGAGGATGAACTCGGTTTGATATTTAAAGACCGAATCATTAAGCGACTTGATTTAGATACAACGCGATCAAAAAATGGGTATGAAAAAATCCTCAATGATTTTGACAAAGGTCTTATTGATGTATTAATTGGAACGCAAATGGTTACAAAGGGACTGGATTTTGACAACGTTTTCCTCGTGGGTATATTAGATGCAGATATGCTTTTGAATAGACCTGACTTTAGGGCTTATGAGCGCTCTTATCAGCTCATGTCACAAGTTGCAGGGCGCGCAGGCAGACAAGGGAAGCAGGGTAAAGTTATAGTTCAAACCGGTGATCCAGACCATTGGGTTCTTCAGCTTGTCGGTCAACATGACTATGCGCAATTTTACAACAATGAAATCATTGAAAGAAAAAACTATCATTATCCTCCATACTATAAGCTCATATCATTTACCCTAAAACACGAAAATATTCACACCCTCGATTCCGCATCGCAATATCTAGGTGAGCTTCTTAAAAATGTCTTTAAAGAAAGGGTTCTGGGTCCCGAATACCCCATTATTCAGAAAATTAGAAATAAATTTTTAAAGACAATAAAGTTGAAAATTGAGAAAAATGCACCTGATCTTAAGGTTAAAGAAAAAATCAAAGAAATCGTCGATACATTTTATGCTGAGTCCAGCTACAAGAAGATTCAGGTCGTAATAGATGTCGACCCTTTATAAGCGACTATCCCAAATACGACTTGAGAATAACATTTTTCGTCGTATGTTTTAAACGACGAATTGCTTTCTCTTTAATTTGTCGGACACGTTCTCTGGTCAAGTCAAATCGATCACCTATTTCTTCCAATGATAGTGGCATTTTACCCTCTAAACCATAAAACATGCTTACAACTTGACTTTCACGCGGGGTTAAGGTTTTTAAAGATTGTCTGATGTCACTCCTCAATGATTCAAGCACCAAATTAGACTCTGGACTTGGTAAAGAATCTTTACTTCCCATTACATCATACATGCTCGACGAAGAATCATCTCCTTCAACCAAAGGAGCATCCATGGATATATGTCTTCCATTTTGCGACAAAGATTGTTTGACCTCTTGAGGCGTGCAATCTAAAACCTCAGCCAATTCGTCTGCGGAGGGAGGTCTTTCAAGTTTTTGCTCGAGTTCTGAAAATGCTCTGTTTATTTTGTTGATATTCCCAATTTTATTCAATGGAAGTCTTACAATCCTTGCTTGTTCAGCTAAAGCTTGAAGAATTGATTGGCGAATCCACCAAACTGCGTATGAGATAAATTTAAATCCACGAGTTTCATCAAATCTTTCAGCGGCCTTAATCAAACCGAGATTTCCTTCGTTGATTAGGTCAGATAACGTCAATCCTTGATTTTGGTATTGCTTAGAAACAGAGACAACGAAACGTAAATTTGCTTTGGTAAGTCGCTCAAGAGCTTGTCTATCTCCATTTTTGATTCTCTTCGCTAATTCTACCTCTTCATCCGCAGAAATCAAATCTACTCTTCCAATCTCTTGAAGATACTTATCTAAAGAAGCTGTCTCACGGTTGGTTACCTGTTTTGCAATTTTAAGTTGTCTCATAGTTTAACGCATTTATACCTAAGACGAAAAAATCTCGCTAAGGTTGGATGTTTTTACTACTTTTTTTCAAAAAGGTTCTAAAAATTGAGAAAAAAGTACTTTTATAACAGATAATTACTGAGATAAAAGATCTGAGACTTTCCGTTCAAATGACACTCGAAATTCCGCAAAGGACAGAGCTTGATTTTCATTTGAGTATCTGTGTGCATCCAAAACTGCAAACAACTTTCGTATTGCCTGTACCTTCTCAGAACTAATATGATTAGATAACAATAAATATATTTCATTCCGAGACAAGCGAATACTGTCTTGAGAAAGTACAAAAGAACAATATGTAAATAAGCATTGCTCCATGAGTGCAACAGATTCAACAACATTTTTTGAAGGATCGATTGCATCCTCTAATATCTTCTGAACCTGACTTATTTTCGGCGGTAAGTATACCTGAGCTATTTTTTTATTTGTTGCCGACCTTTTTTTTCGTCTCCACAGGAAAAATATTGCTAAAAAGAACAAGAGGAGGAGAAATAAAAACGAGCGTGCAAAGGGATTTCGCCACAGTGGATCTTTTGATGTGCTCGTGGTATTTGATTCATTTACAAGTTGAGTCTTGTCTGCTTTCTTAGGTGCATTTTGAACTTTCCTCGATTTATTATCTTTCAGCGCAGTATTGAGCACCAAGTTTGTCGAACGCATTACCTGATAGCTTTTTTTCTTAGGGTCAAAAAACGAAATTTCAATAGGTTCTATAGTAATATATTGGTTCTTTAATACCCGAATCGGATAAGTATAAATAATGTTTCCCTTAAAGCCTGATTGCGTAATCCGATAGTTTTCGGTAGTTATCGCATCAGAATAAAGCTCAAGTGTTTGTGGTAACTTTAGTGCTGGCATGCTCATTTGATGAAAGTTACCTTTCCCACTAATCTCGACAGCTAAAGAAACAATATCACTGGCCTTGGCATTAGAATCTGAGAGCGATACTTTTAGACGAAAATCTCCAACCAAACCAGAAAAGCTAACCGGCTGGTTTTCTTTGGGTAAATCAAGTACATCGATTTTTTTCGCTTCAGATTTTACAGCATAGCTTCCATACCCAGCCAATAACATTTCAAAGGGATTTATTGTTGCTTCTCCTGGTTCATTTATAAAAACTACATTCTCTTCAAATTGTAATTTTAAATAAGCTTGCCCCTCAATTGCTATACTCACCCAATCTAATTCTTTGGAGGTATTTATTTTAAAGGCTTCATGTTTTGCGTCAATTTTATACGGATTATAATTTCTAATTTTCGAAAACTCTTTTTTTGAAAACACGCTCGACTGCAGATATATCGGTTCTCCACGATATATTTTTGATTTTGACAGCCTTGTTTCTGCGAAAACTGGTGGTTTTTTAGTTTTATTTGATCGGACGCTCTTTTTTTGCTTTTTATTCGTTTCACCATGACTATTCACGATCACACGAAGCTTATTAGACTTGTATGATTTCTTTTTGGTCTTAACCAAAACAGGACCAAAAACATAGGGTCCCGGCTCCATAAAAAAACCACTCAATGACTGATAATAAATTGTATTACTGCGACCATTAATATATTCTTGCCGCATACCGCTCATTACATTCATTCCGGACTGAAATTCATCAGGAAAATTCATATCGAAATTGCTTCCTAAATTGGAAGACACCTGCACTGTAATATATTCTCCCACCTTTGGTTGAAGATTTGAAACCTCCAGCAATACGAAAGCGCCTTGTGACCATGAACATGAAACCCAAACAGCAAACGATATGTACAGCAAAAACCGCATTACCAATCCTTAGAATTTGTGTAGGGAATACTTTTTTTCTTTTCAATCCGCCGCCTTGTTTCTGCCTCTTTTCGCAATAAATCATTTAAGATTTTACGCCTTTGTTCCTCCTCAAAAGAGTAAGGACTTTTTGTCTTTACTGAATTATTTTTTTCACTTAATTCGGATTGTTTTTTATTATCCGTATTTCCTTGATTTTTCTTGTTCTCATTTGGACTTCCATTTTTCCCGTCCTTTTGCTTTTGTCTCAAGGCCTGAGATAAATTATACTTTAGTTCGGCATCCTTCTGATTGAATTTAATTCCTTTCTTGTAATAGTCAATTGCCTGATCTATATTTTTTAGCCGCATCGCAATGTTTCCCAAATTTCTGAGAAGTGCTGAACGTTTAATAGGATCAGGTTCAACTTGAAGGGCGTTTTGAAAATATGCAGATGCTTTTTCGAAATCCTTCAATCTGAAAGCAGCTTGCCCCATCTCAATGTCTAATTTAGCTTTTTCAGTAGCAGACATCTTCACATTATTCTGTAACTCCCTCGCCTGCTCATAACTAGATAAAGCACTCCGATAATCGTCAATTTTGTATAGCGCTTGACCATTTGAGGCTGAATCTAAGAAAGAATCAACTTGCGATACGGAACTTCCGTAGACGAGACAAAAGAAAAAAAATATAAAGTTTCTCATCATTTTCTATTAGTTCGAAATGGAATCAAGACATAAATAAAAAAAGAAATCAAAGCCAAAATCAGCGATATATGGAATACCCTTTGCTCAACTTTGAACTTCAAATCTCGTGAATATCCCGTTGAAGCCAGGTTAATTTCTGTTAATATTGCATCGGGATTGGGAAAGGTTTCCGTAATGTGAAACCAAAGGCCTTTTGTTGCCTTCGCTAACTTTTTGACCATTACTAAATCTACTTTGGAAAGTATGATATTACCTTTAGTATCGAGGCGCATTGACTTTTTATCCGAACGCAAAACTGGACCGCCTGACTCAGTTCCAACGGCGATAGAAAGAAGCTTTGTATTTGTTACAATTAATGAATCAACAAGGGAGAAAAGAGAGGCCTCATGGTCCTCTCCATCTGTGATTAATAGTATGGTATTTGTTGCTCTCTTTTTTTCAAATGAACTCATGGCTTTTACTAAGGCACTACCAATATTCGTCCCTTGATTACTGAAATGATTTGTATTTGCCTCAGAAAGCATGAGCTTAAACTGATCATAATCACGTGTTAAAGGAAGTTGAATGACTGAATTTTGAGCAAAAACACACAACCCGATTCTTTGTCCTGATAATTTATTAACCATCGATTTAAGAAGGTTCCTGCCTGCCTCTAGTCTGCTTGTATTATTTATGTCATTAACATCCATAGATCTTGAAAGATCAAGACATACCATGATATCGCCTTTTTGTGTTGGAATTGCCCTCTCCTCCTCACCAAAAACCGGATCTGAAACGGCAAATATGACTCCCAATAAACAAAACTTTAAGGCCAAAAACTTAATGACGTGTCGTTTTGGATGATCGCGACTCCCCAAGGTGTAGGATGCTGAAGGCCTGCGCAATATTCGTCGGTGCTCTCGATAAAAATAGAAGTACGCAGGGACAAGCATTATACACAAATAAAAGACATCCATATACTGAAATTGAAGCCCCTTCAACCTATAATACTGAAGCACCAAAATCAAAATAATTGATATCAAAGCATCAATAATAAAACCTGCCCTTAAGGTGAAAAGATATGTCTCCCCCCTACTACTCATGATCCTTGAATAAATAAAAATCAATAAAAAAAAGAAATGACCCCACTATTAAAATGAGTATCAAAAGGTTTTTAGGTACAGGAATTCCTGCCTGAATATCAGGTCGGTCCTTTATTCTTTTTTTCTCAATTTTATCAATTTCGAATAAAATTTTCTTTAACGATTGAGAGTCAGTGGCCCGAAAATATTTTCCACCTGTAACATCAGATATTTCTTTAAGAACCGCTTCATCAATTTCAACGGGAGCATTGAAATAGCCTAGACCAAATAGAGAAGGATCTGGCATAGGAGCATATCCATTGGTTCCCACCCCAATAGAATAGACCCTAATTCGCTCACTCTTTGCAAGTAAAGCCGCATCTACTGGATTCAAATTCCCTCTATTATTTGTACCATCAGTCAGTAAGACAATCGCCTTCGACTCCGTCGTATCTCCTTTCAACTGTGCTACCGCAGTACCTAATCCAACTCCTATAGCCGTCCCTGGAAGCATCTCTGATCCATTTGCCGCTTTGAGTTGTGCAAGTAGCAATGTATGGTCAACTGTTCTTGGACAAAGGGAGTAGGCCTCGCCGGCATAACTCACTAATCCAATTCGATCTCCCTTTCTTTTACTCACAAATTGTTCAATTACCGTCTTTGCTGAGCTCAATCTATTTGGTTTCAAATCCATTGCCTGCATTGACTCAGATACATCAAGAACAAAAAGGATATCAATTCCAACACCATCCAGATCCACATTTTCCTTTTGCTTTTCCCAAGTAAATGGATGTGCTAAAGCAATAACCAATAGGATAAAAAAGAAAATTTTTAGCGCCAAAACACTTCGCCGAAGCAAATCAACTGGCCAAGAATGAAGCTCCCTCTGCAAATCTGAAGCATAAGTAAATCTGACCCCAAAAGTTCTAGATTTTTCCTTTCGAAAAAAAATAAATAAAAGAATGGGAACAAATAAAAGGAAATAGAGCCAATTGGGAGCTAAAAAGTCATACCCCGTATATCGTATAAATTCAATCATATTCTTGAATATTTTGGGGGGTTGTTTCTTCTATTATATTCGTTAGGGCAATTTTTAAAAATGCAATACGTTCATTAGAAATGCTTGAATCAGCAAATTTGACGTAGTCAGATGAGGTCAATAACTCTACTATTTTGGTCCGTGACGATTCATTTATATCTATTTTTTTGAGTAATATTTTTGATTGAAGAGTAGTCTTGTCTAAAAATGACAACTCAAATCTCTCTGTTAAATAGCTTCGCAAAAGGTATGAGAAGCGCACAAAATGTTCTTGTAGTTTATCATTAAGCCATAATTCCTCAGAATATAATTGGTTAATTGCCGAAAGCACCCGTTCCTCTAGAGGCAATTCATGATCACCCTTATTATTTCTTGCCAAATATCGTTTTATGAGGATAATTGAGGCGCTTAAGACCAAGACAATAATTAAACCCATCAATACCCACAACAAAACCCTCGAACCACTTGCTTTAGATTTCCAAGTTGAGAATAATTCTTTAATGTCATATAGTTCTACACCCTCAACAATTTCATAGAGCCTAACCTTTAGGTAAACCTTTTCTGATTTTATTGTTTTGCCCCCTATTGAATATTCAAACCCGTCTAATGCGAGCTCGCATGAATCCCATGCAACAACAGAATAAATTCTTTGACTTATGCTATCGTCTTGAGATATGTAGTTCGTATCCTTTATATCTAATATCTCGATTCCCTTATAGACTGTTTCATGCTTGCTTGCAACTGAGGATAAATATTTTGCAGGATAGTAAGCAGTGGAATCTAACAACTCTTGAGGAAATTTTTGATTTTTTAAGGAACAAGTGATTGAAAAAAAATCTCCGACTCTAGGTTGTTTGTTAGATATATCGACCTTTACAAAATCCTGACAAAAGGATGAATAAGATAACCCTACAAATAATAAAAATAATAATACGGACCAGGCTTTCATTACATCAATCCATTTAACTTTTTAAATACATCTACATCCCCCGTGAGCTCCATGTAATGAATTTTATTTTTCCGACATTCATTTTTCCAATACTGATGTGAGTCATGCTCAAACTGCAGTACGGTATCCCTACTCCTCTTTGAAAATCCGTTGTGCCATGTCCTTAAACCAGATTCGGCATGAATCAACTGATAAAACCCCATTAAAGGAATTTTAGACTCCAGTCTATCACGCACATTTAAAACATAAACTCTATTTTTTCTTTTTGTTTTAATTAATGCCTCTTTTTGTAGGGTATTTCGATCAAAATGAAAATCACTCAATATGAAGAGTCTGAAGCGCTTCAGTTTCAAAGCACGAAGAAACCGCAGAGGTTCTTGCAGGTCAGAATCATGGGACTCTTTTTTCCAATCAATGAGTTGCATGGCGATCATCCAAATATTCTTTATCCCTGCTTTTGGCTCAAAATAACGCTCTACTTTATCAGAAAAAAATAGGACACCAACCTTATCTTTATTTAATGCACATGAAAATGCAATCGTTGCATAAAGCTCAACAATTAATTCTTTTTTTGTTCGTTTTGCGCTTCCGAAATCCATAGATTTCGAGACATCAATCATAATTAAGTTGACTTGTTCTCTTTCCTCCTCAAAAACCTTAACGTGAGGTCTATTATAACGTGCCGTCACGTTCCAATCTATGAATCTAGTTTCATCACCAAATTGATATTCACGTACCTCACTGAAACTCATACCAAAGCCTTTGAAAGAACTCGAAACCTCCCCCAACCTATTTTGATTGGTCAAGTTTTGCGTCTTGAACTGAATCCTGCGCACAGAACGTATGAGTTCTTTTAGATTCACGGAACCTCTACGTATTGTACTATTTTTTCTATAATATCCTGGGCAGAAACGGAATCCATTTCAGCTTCGTATGACAAACCTATTCTGTGATTTAGTACTGGAACCGCCATCATTTTTACATCATCCGGGATGACAAAAGAGCGGCCTTCCATAAAGGCAAAAGCCTTGGCTGCTCTTGCCAAGCCAATGCTTCCACGAGGAGAGGCCCCAAACAACAAATAAGGTTTCAATGGTTCAAGTGCTTTTAAATTTGGTTGACGCGTTTGATGCACAATTTCTACAATATATTTTTCAACCTTTTCATCGAGATAAATCTCCTTAACAAGGGCCTTGAGTCTTAATACATCTTTTTTCGACAATACTTTTTGAAGTTTGGAGATGGGTTTAGATTGTATTTGGGCTTTAATAATAGCTTGTTCCTCATCTGCACTAGGATAAGCAACTTTAATCTTTAGTAAAAATCGGTCTTTTTGAGCTTCAGGAAGGGTATATGTACCCTCCTGCTCAATTGGATTTTGCGTAGCCATTACGAGAAAGGGTTCAGGAAGCCTAAATGTCTCTTCACCAATAGTTACCTGTCTCTCCTGCATTGCCTCAAGCAATGCACTTTGCACCTTTGCTGGGGCTCTATTAATTTCATCAGCTAATAAAAACGAGGAGAATACCGGCCCCTTTCTTACAGAAAACGTATCTGATTTTTGCTGATAAATCATTGTGCCTGTAACATCTGCCGGTAATAAATCGGGTGTAAATTGGATTCTACCAAAATCCAAATTCATGGTCTCAGAAAGGGACCTCACAGCCATAGTCTTCGCTAATCCAGGCATTCCTTCAAGCAAGACATGTCCTTCCGTAAGAAGCGCAATAAGCAAAGCATTGATCATATCATTCTGACCGATTACAGCTTTAGAAACTTCTCCACGCACCTGATCTAAAAGCATTTTTTCAAGCGCTATATCTGCATTTAACTTTCTCAAATGCTCTGATGGATTTGTTTCTTTCGCCTTATCCTCCGAATTAGGGTCGATGTTTATCATGGGTTTTAAATTTAACTGGAGATATACTAAACAAAAATCCGAAACCTTAAATTTTATGAATTGTATTTCATGTTAATTCTTGTTAATCTTGTACAGGTGAATCATAGAAGAGAAATAAATTGCCTGGAATGTCAGGAAAAATTAGTTGGTCGGAGAGACCAAAAATTTTGCTGCGACTACTGTCGAAATACTTTTAACAATCGAATAAATGAGGACGCGAATGCCATCGTTCGAAAAATCAATAGTATTCTAAGAAAAAATCGAAGAATACTTTACAAATTAAATCCAAACGGAAAAAAAACGGTGCATCTTATTCAACTCGCTGAGCTTGGATTCAATTTTCACTACTACACAAATAGCTACTCTACAAAGAATGGGCACCAATATTTCTTTTGCTATGATATGGGGTATAGAGCTATTGAGAATCAAGAATTTTTACTCGTACACAAACAGGATTATGTTTCGTGATGAATTGAACTTAAAAGCATGAAGCATAAAAATAGTATATACCTTGGTGCCAAAGGAAAAGAAAGTTTAGTGGATCTCGAAATACCCAAAAACTTTAATGCACAGATTGTCATTTTTATTCACGGATTCATGGGATTTAAAGATTGGGGAGCTTGGAATTTAGTTCAGAAGTTTTTCACGGAAAAGGGTTATGGGTTTTGTAAATTTAATACCACACATAACGGTGGAACAGTTTCAGATGGTATCGACTTTCCTGACCCGGAATCTTTTGGCCAGAACACATATACCCACGAAATTGAAGATGTTCAGGCCATTGTAAATTGGATAGATGGTCAAGTTGATTTTTGGCATGGGCATCTTGTAGGCCATTCAAAAGGCGGCGCTATTGCGCTTATTGCAGGACAACGCACACAATTCATACGTTCAATTTCAACTTGGGCATCTATCGCCTCCATCGAAGAACGATTCCCAATTGGTAAAGAGCTCGATCAATGGAAATCAAATGGATTCAGATTCGTTAAAAATGGCAGAACGCTTCAGGATTTGCCTCAATCAATCGATTTATGGAAAGACTTTCAACAGAATAACGCTGAGTATGATTTAAAAAAAATTTGCGAGTCGTTTCAAAAACCTCTATTTATTGCTCACGGTGAAAACGATACATCTGTTGATAAAGAAAATGGATTAAGGCTTGCGAGCTGGGCAAATACACAGCTAACTATTATTTCGAATGCCGACCACGTTTTTCAAAGTAAACATCCGTGGATAAAAAAAGAGCTTCCACTTGAGCTCAAGGACCTATGTGAACAAACAGAAAGGTTTATCGCGCACACTATAAATTGATGCCTGAAATACTTTTTACCCTAAAAAAGGTATTGTATTTAAGTTTATATCTCTTTTCTTTTGTCATCTGTCAAAATGCTTGTTAATTTTGCATTTCAAATTCAGCTATGGATGTAAAAATAATTTACGGATCAGATACAGGGAACACGGATTATGTGATTGAAACCTATCTTTTGAATGAATTAAGCGTTCATTTCGATAATGTTGTACAAGTCGATATATACAATATCGATCCTAATGAATGGTTGTCTAATGACCTATTTATCATTGGCATACCAACATGGTACGACGGAGAATTACAGAGTGATTGGGATGACTACATCGAAGATTTTAAAAAACTCGATTTCAAAGATAAAACGTTTGCCATTTTTGGTCTTGGCGACCAGATTGGTTATGGAGAATACTTTGTGGATGGAATTGGTATATTGGCAGAGGTAATACTAGCAAATGGTGGCCAAATCATTGGTCATTGGCCAACAGAGGGATACACGTTTAGTGAATCCAAAGCGCTCGTTAACGAAAATCATTTTTTTGGCTTGGCAATTGATGAGGACAATGAGGACGAAATGACTTTTGACCGCGTTCGGATTTGGGTTGAGCAACTCGGAAATGAAATAAAACAGACTCTTTAAGATTTCAAACCTTAAGTATGCGCATAAAAAAAGTCCGGCAAACCGGACTTTTAATGGGTGGAAGATGGGTCTCGAACCCACGACCCTCGGTACCACAAACCGATGCTCTAACCAACTGAGCTACAACCACCATAACGTGGCGACAAATATAATAAATTCTTGTCATAAAAATTAATCGAAATAAATGACGTTGTAAATCGTTATGGTCTTAACTTTAACATCTTGAAAATAACCATTACCACTTTATTCATTATGCTGGCGCTGCAGGTCTGCTGCCAGGTTAATACCATTAAAGGCTTTTGTATTGATAGCAAGGGTAATCCTATCGAGAATGTATTTATTAAAGCCAATACAGTTCCAGTACAAAATACTTACAGCGATGAAAATGGGATGTATCTTTTTTCCCTAAGTATTGGAGACACCATAGAATTGGTATATCAAGCAAATGAAATCATCAAAAAAGAAAAAGTCTTTATATATGAAGAAATGAAGCTATTTCCGGAGGTAAGCTTTTCAATTCAGCAGCAGCAAGGAGTAGATGTCATTCAAGATAGAGAAAGACCATTTGAGCTGGAAGCATTACCCGTCATTGATGCCCAGCGGATTACCGGAAGTGTGGAAAAAGGACTGGTACTTACAACTGCAGCTACCTCCAATAATGAATTGACCTCTAATTATAATGTTAGAGGTGGAAATTATGATGAGAACCTTGTTTATGTCAATGGATTTCTCGTCTATCGACCTTTTTTAACGCGAAGTGGCCAACAAGAAGGAATGAGCTTTATTCATTCTGCACTTGTTCAATCCGTTCGATTTTCTGCAGGGGGGTTTGATGCGCAATATGGTGATAAACTAAGTTCTGTTTTGGACATATCCTACAACGACCCGAAAGCCTTTAAATCCTCTCTTATGTTATCATTATTGGGTGTTGAAGCTCATGCAGAGCAAAAAGTAAATGACCATTTTAGCTACATAGCAGGAGCCCGTTATCGCTCCAATGGCTACTTTTTAAATTCGCTACCAACCAAAGGAGCCTATAACCCAGTTTTTATGGATGGGCAGATTGCAACTAAGACAAGACTTTCAAAAAAATTAAACTTAAACACCCTACTCCACTACTCTTCGAATAATTATCGATTTAGTCCTCAGACATCTGAAACAGATTTCGGAACGGCAAATGAAGCATATTCGTTTCGCATTTATTTTGACGGACAAGAACAAACAAAATTCGAAACCATGATGGGTGGTGTTTCTCTAAATTGGCAACCAAGCGACAAAACAAAACTCGACCTGTATGCAACGGCATTTCAAACAACAGAGCGAGAATACTTTGATATTCAAGGCCAATATTATATCAATGAGCTGGAAACAGACCCCTCCAAAAAAGAGTTTGGTGACTCTATTGCTGTATTAGGGATAGGGACATTTTTAAACCATGCAAGAAATCGATTAGATGCGACAATTATTAATATTTACCACAACGGTGAACAAGTACTTCACAATGGTTTTATCGACCAAAAAAGAGAAAAATATAGAAATAGAACCTTAAAATGGGGCCTATCATTCCAAGCCGACGAATTTCAAGATGTTCTTAGTGAATGGAGAATGATTGATTCTGCGGGATATAGTGTGCCACAAAATAACGCAAATGAAATAGAGCTATTCGAGACGATAAAAGGTCAATTATCATTAAGTAATCAACGTTATACAGGTTTTCTACAGCTCAATTCTATCTGGTCCAAAACGCGAAAAAATATTTTTATCACCAGAAGCTATAAAGTTGGAGAGCATGGTGAAAAACAAAAATTAACTTTAAGCGACACCGTGAAAGAGTCTAGCTCCAAGCTCGCACTTCGCATTGGAACAAGGGGGGGATATACCACTATCAATAATGAATTTTACCTCACACCAAGAGTTGCTTTGGTATACTATCCCAGTGCTTTTGTGGTAAAAAACAAAAGCTTGAAAAAGAGAAATATTTCCTACCGATTATCCTCAGGAATGTATTATCAGCCTCCCTTCTACAGAGAATTTAGATACTTTGACGGAACACTAAGAACAAATGTACAATCTCAGAAATCTCTGCATATTGTAGCCGGTACAGATTTTTATTTCAACATGTGGCAAAGAGAGCTGCCCTTCAAGTTTTCAGGTGAATTGTACTACAAATATTTATGGGATGTCAATCCTTACCAAATTGAAAATGTTCGAACCAGGTACTATGCAGAAAATAATGCTGTAGCCTATGCCTACGGTTTAGACATAAACGTTCACGGAGAGTTTGTTGAAGGCATTGAATCTTTTTTTAAAATTGGCTTACTCGCGACCAAAGAGGATATACTCGATGATCAATATACAGAGTATTATAATGAGTCTGGAGAACGCATTATTTTTGGATTCAGCGACGACCAAGTAGTTACGGACAGTGCAGTGATTTATCCTGGTTTCATCCCGAGACCAACAGATCAACTTTTTAATTTTGGCGCATTGGTACAAGATCAAATGCCTGGACTAGAGAGTTTTACTGTTCAAATGGGTATGCAATTTGGAACCCGCCTACCCTACGGACCACCCGACCCAACGCGGTATAAAGATACCCTAAGAATGAAATCCTACTTTAGAGTTGATTTAGGTATGTCCTATGATTTTATGGGTAGGGCGGCAAAAAATTCGTTCTGGAAGAAAAACTTTAGTCAAGCACTTCTGTCCATAGAAATATTTAATTTACTCGGTATCAACAACGTACTATCAAAACAATGGATTCAAGACGTTGGAGGACGTTTTTATTCAATCCCAAATTACCTAACGCAGCGAAGGTTTAATCTTAAAATGATTTTACGGTTCTAGCCGTTACTTGGAGAAAATAAAAATCGATTTGGCGAGACGATGTTCATTTTAACAGCATACATAACAATACCAGCAGTATTTTTAACACCGAGCTTGGCCATTATATTTTTGCGATGCGTGTTTACAGTATGATTACTTAAAAATAGGAGCTCAGCTATTTTACCGTTTGTATTCCCTTCGGCGACCAACTTTATAATTTCGTTTTCTCGTTCACTTAAGATGACTGGCTCACAATTTAGTGGATCAAAATCAAGGTGATTGACATCGATTTCCGCTCTTTGAATTGTCTCTAATATCTGACCACAGAAGAACTTATTTCCGCGACTTGTTTCAATAACTGCATTTACAATTTCATCCAATGCGCAGTTCTTCTTTACATAACTATTGACACCAAGTCGAAGCGCATCAATTAAAGTTTGCGCATTTTGCTCAGGAGTTATCGCAATAAAACGAATATCGGAATTTATACTTTTTATTTTCGATATTACATCAATGGTAAATCCCTCAGAGGTAAAGTCTAAAATAACCATCGAAGGACTAAACGATTGAACTTGCTCACACAACTCTTCACTGTTTGTTGCTTCAGAGGTGATGGGTAAATCAGTTTGCATAGAAAGGACAGAACGCATGCCTGCGCGTACTATATCATTACTATCTGCAAGAATAACTCCCATGTTATTTAGAATGTGTCTAAACAAAAGTAAACATATCCAACGTAATATTGTTCTAAAACGAACATATTGTGATGAGCGAGCCCCTGACAATAATGCATAATTAAGTCAAATTTTAAAAAATAAAGTTCAAACAATCCAAGCTGAAATCAGGATAGATATCCTTACTTTTGATTATGCAAAGGACTGAGATAGGTACATGTATAAAAAAAGCAAAGCGCTTACTAGATAGTTCAGAAATCATCTCTATTCCAACCGAAACGGTCTATGGTTTGGCTGCCAATGGAAATAATTCACAAGCCATTGCCAAAATTTATGCAGCAAAAAAAAGACCCTTGTCCAATCCGCTCATCCTTCATTACAAGGATACATCATCAGCTTTTGAAGATGTAACGATTGTTCCAAAAGATGCAGAAACTCTAGCGGAAAAGTTTTGGCCTGGACCTCTGACGATGCTCTTACCAAAAAAGCAAACAATACCCGATTCGGTCACTGCGGGCAAAAACTGCGTTGCCTTGCGCGTACCTCAGCACAAATTATGTCTGGCTCTTTTGGAAACATTGGCCTATCCTCTTGCTGCACCGAGTGCAAATCTATATGGCAGAATTAGTCCAACCTCTCCTGCTCATGTAAAAGAACAACTCAATACACGAATACCATATATCTTAGATGGAGGCATCTGCGAAAAAGGCATAGAATCAACAATAATTGGTTTTGAAAATGAAGCTGTTATTGTATACAGACTCGGGAGTATTTCAATTGAAGAAATAGAGGCTTGTATTCAAAAAAAAGTCGGTCTCAAAAATAAGCTTGAAAGCAATCAAGAAGTCCTTACAAGCGGAATGGTAAAGCACCATTATGCTCCAAATACGGCAATGTTTTCTATAGCGCAAAAACATGAAGGAAATAAGATCGAAAACTGCGGGTTTATTGGTTTTGACACGCTACACCCTGATTTTCCCAATGAAAATCAATTTTTGCTGAGTGAAAATGGAAATATAGATGCTGCAGCAAAAGAGCTTTACAGATCATTTCACATTATGGATGCCAAAAAATTCTCTTCGATTTATATTGAGTTCATGCCCGAAATTGGAATTGGTAGAGCTGTAAACGATAGAATTAAAAGAGCAATTCAAAAATATAACTCATAAAAAAAGCCCTCGAAAGGGCTTTAAGAATATCAATATTGTTTACTTCATGTGACGACCGTGACGGTTCTTGAACTTATCAATTCTACCAGCAGTATCCACAAACTGGGCAACTCCTGTAAAGAAAGGATGCGACTTATGAGAAATATCCAGCTTCACTAGAGGGTAATCATTACCATCTTCCCATTTGATCGTGTCCTTAGTCGGAGCACATGATGGGCATAAAAATGCATAATCATTAGACATGTCTTTGAAGACAACAAGTCTGTAATCATCAGGGTGTATCTCTTTTTTCATAATAAATGTTCAAAAATGGATTGCAAAAATAGGAAATTCTTTTTTAATAACATCAAAACTTTTGACTAAATATTCTATATCCTATTTGAACATAGCAAAGGGGATAAGTCTTTTTATGACCGCTATATAATGTTCTTTCAATCCTTATTTTTGAAAAAAGTACCAAATGAGATTTACTTCTCCAAAATACATTGAAGAAATAGCAGCAGAGCTAAAACGAGATTTTAAAGGTCCTGTAAAGCATATTGTCAATGGATTAAGTGAAATAAATCGAGTGGAGACCGGTGATTTGATTTTTGTGGACCATCCCAAATATTTCGCCAGCGCACTTTCTTCAAAGGCCAATACCATCATTATAAATCACGAAGTGGAGGTGCCTTTAGGCAAGGCCATCATCTTTTCTGAGGACCCCTTTAATGACTACAATAAATTATGCAGTACCTACTTCCCACAAGCTGAAATAGGAGGCAATAAAATGCAAGAAATATCCTCAAGTGCGGTTATTGCAGGTAATGTGTCACTTGGAAACAATATTCAAATTGGTGCACATACGAAAATACTCCCAGGAGCAGTAATAATGGATAATGTAGAAATAAAAGACCACGTAATTATAGGTCCAAATGCAGTGATTGGACATCACGCATTTTACTACAATACAAAAAACAAGAAACATTCCCTCATGAATACAATCGGTGGGGTGAAAATTGAAAGTCATGTTGAAATTGGAGCGTCATCAACCATTGATGCGGGGGTATCATCCTTCACAACAATTGGTGAGGGAACTAAAATTGACAACCTTGTTCAAATTGGGCATGACACTGTAATTGGGCTCAATTGTATAATCGCATCAGGAACTGGAATTGCCGGATGTGTTACGATAAAAAATAATGTCTCCATTTGGGGGCAAGTAGGATGTGCAAGTAAAGTTACCATTCAAGATAATGTAACCGTGTTGGGGCAATCGGGAATCACAAAAGATCTCGAGGAAGGAAAGACATACTTCGGAACACCTTGTATAGAGGCAAAAGACAAACTTAAAGAATTGGCAGCATTGAGAAATCTACCAACGCTTTTTAAAAAATAATCATGTATACAACGAGAGAGCAAGATTTAGTGTACCAAAATGAGGTGAAGGAGATCAAGCTTATGTCTTTGTTGGAAATCACAAATGCAATCAACGAAAATGCTCCAGTACAGCATTTGATGAAAATATATACGTTTATCCTTAAAGAGCAACTCGGGTTCTCAAAATTTGTACTACTTCTAAACCAAAAAGAATGGGAGAATCCGATAAAAATTGGTTTTAAAGGAAAAATTGATCTGAAAGAAATTGACAATGAATTTAGTCGGTTCAGGGAAATCACCATCATTGAGTCCTCTCAGTCTAAAATTTTGCATCAATTCCAGGTTATTATCCCAGTATTCCACTCTGAAAAACCCCTTGCGTTCTTATTACTTTCTAGCAATCTAGATAGCGAAAGTGAAACAAGTTATTTTTCATTTGTTCAAACACTTACAAATATTATTGCCGTAGCAGTCGAAAACAAGAGGCTCGGTAAGCAAAACATCATTAAAGAAAGAATATCCAAAGAGTTAGAGGTTGCATCCGAAATGCAAAAGCTCTTATTCCCATCAGAGCTACCTTCCAATAGTAAAATGGACCTGTCAGCAAAATACATCCCGAGACATGCGATAGGTGGCGATTATTATGACTTTATACCTCTTGGAGATGATGAGTATATCATATGTATAGCTGATGTATCAGGTAAAGGAATCAGTGCAGCACTATTGATGGCTAACTTTCAAGCTACGATAAGAACTCTTTTTAAGTATCAAAGATTTGAGATGCCCTTCCTCATAGAGGAACTCAACAAAAAAGTAATGAGGAGTGCAAAAGGAGAAAAATTCATTACCTTTTTTATCGCACACTACAATGCCTACACGAGACAGATGAAATACGTTAATGCTGGGCACAACCACCCATTCATACTTCATGGACGAAAAGTATTCATGCTCGATAAGGGCTGCATTGGACTTGGTATGCTCGACGAAATACCGAAGATAAATGTAGGTATGATTGAACTTAACCCTAACTCGACATTTGTCCTCTACACGGATGGATTGATTGAACTTGAAAATAATGAAGGAAAGCTCTTTGGGGTAAACCAGCTCGTGAAGGCTGCACAATCCTATGCTCCACTGAAAATGGAGGATATGAATAATATCATTTTTTCTAAGCTCGATGATTGGAGAGGAGACCTTAGCTTCGTAGATGACACAGCAATATTTAGCTGCAAATTCTTCTAACGAATAATATACATTTTCCCCAATCCTTTGTGAAAGTACTGGTCAGCTTCCGAGTCTAGTAGCTCGATGTCTTTACCATCTATCTTAGCTTTTACGCGATAGAGATAAACGCCATTTGCCAGTATATCCCCAAATTGATCCCTTCCATCCCAGGCAAATTCGGTAATGTTTCGACCAATCTGAATGGGGCCTATTTCACCTTCAGATATCTCTCTTACGACTCGACCACTAATGGTCATGATTTGAATCAACAGATCATCAGGAACAAGATCGCCTGTAAGTGTAAAAACAAATCTAGTCTGTGTCGAAAATGGATTTGGATAATTCATGAGCTGAGAAATCCTTGATTCGTGTACAACCGTAAAATCGATTTCATACTCAAAATCACCTGAGGCGTTTCCTGACTTATCCGAACCTTGAACAAGAAGCGTATATACTCCCGACTTTTCAAAATAAGCAGGATAGCTAATTTTAAACTTATTTTGATTGTCGTCTCCAGGAATCCAATTCATCACAATATTTCCGGCAGCATCTATAAAGGGAATTCGAGAGACGAGACCTTCAGGATCGGTAATGAAAATTCCAAATAATGAGGTATCGGCATCTGTATCAAGAAGCAAATATGGGTTCTCATCATTTAGAGAAATATTTATCTCTGAAGTTGGTGCGACGATGTCCTCATTTAAAATATGAATACCATTAAAGGTAACATCCAAAATTGGGTTAATATCCTCAGAAACAACTGTAAAAGGGTATTGAAGAATATTGTTAAGATGTGATTGTTCAGGCTGGTCTGTAAGTGTTAATGATAAATCCACATAAGGATTCACCTCCATACAGAAAAAGTTTGAACCCACTAAATTGGCCGTTCCAAAAGAAATAGTATCCGAAAGTGTGCCTGCAACACGCAGAGAATCCGTTCTATCATAAGGGATAAAATGTTTTTCCTGATTTTCATCTAAAATAAAATATGAAACCAGTAAAGAGTCCATAGAGACATCACTAATATTTGCCACATCTATTGCAAATGAACCCTGCTGTCCTTCTTGTAAGGTGTCTGAGGGTGCCCAAAGAAAATTGCCGTTACCCACAATGGCTGCCTCCGGAATTGGGTCATATAGAACATGCCAAAAATCCATTTGAGCCGGCGTTTGACTGACCAGGTCTTTGTATTTGCTCGTTAATTTTATCTTTGGGTTCAGCTCTGCATCGATTATATTCTGCAGATTGATGATCGAATCATGCAGGGTGAATAAGGTATCAATCGAACTCTGGTAATTGCCGAGCTCATCTAAAAGTTGTATTTCTAAATACGTTGTATCTGCCGTATTAGACTCTAATGGATTTTGTTTCCAATGTATTGAATTCCATTGCCGAACAGGACCGATGACTGGAGAGGATTCAAAACCAACTACCTCAGCACCGTTAATCAATGTATCCAAATATATATCTTCATTATTTTGAGAAAAAATTTCTACAACAAAATTGGAATCTCCCTTTCGAGTCAAAAAGATAAACGGTCGATTTTCTCTCCCGGGAACAATGCTGTCAGAGCCCATCAAAGAAAAAGTAGAATACAAATCAGGACTCAGTGCATCCCAGAGGTCATAACGCGTTGTCATTGGCGTATAAATCAAGACATAATTCCCATCTGGTATTTCATTTTCAATAAAATTTTTAAATGAATTTAAATCCGTTGTATTGGTTTGATTAAAGGTAAAGTACTTCATTACACGGTCTTCACATCCCCCATTGTCATTATTGTTTCCAAAGTCGTGGTCAGGATTCTGAATGGACCCATTTGCGTTTACATAGCGAGTACCCCATGGCTCGAGCGTAGCCTTATCTATAACCGCCACATGAAATTTTGGTGTGGCCGTGCAAATATTATAGTCCTGTTGAATGCTATTTAAATACCAAGCATTGTCATAATGCCCGGGTGATTGTGAGGTTGATTTACAGAGACAGGAAATATCTGCTTCAATGGGAGTAAATTCTCTGTAAAAATTCGAAGGATCTAATTCAACACCATTGAATGAATTCGAAACAAATTGACCATATACATCTTGTCCCCATCCTCTTTTATTTGAAATGTATTGAAATGATCTTTGCTTCCAAACGAGTTCATTATCTTCCAGGGCCACGCGCCAAAAATAAACAGCACTATCCAATAGCTGCAATGCGGCAGTATTGCCACTTGACTTAAAGACCCATTCAGATGGATGAACGGTAAGTAATCCCCCTTCAATAGTTTTGGTATGCGTTCTCGCAAATTCACTATTAAAGTCCGGTGTCGTATCGATCTCAAATCGATAGGTATTTAGCGCTGCAAGTGCATCAATGGTGGATGCCCGAACACTTATTGAATCTATTGGAACCACTGCGAAGTTTTCAGGCCAAACCGGCTCTACTCCATCAACGTTTATTTGAAAATTCTTGACCACCTGATTATTGATAAGCTCATCATATTGCTCTTCAATGAAATCAGGACGATCTACCTTAACAGTGAACTTATTAACCCCAACCCCTTGGCTTGACTGAAAAGGCAACTTCAGATTCAAAACTTTTTCATAATTAAGCCCAGGAATATTAAATATATAATTTGAATCAATATCCGAATTAGGAAAGTTTCGATTAATTGTTAGATCAAACGTATCTGTAATTGCTTTACCAAGGTTTCGTATTTTCACATTTACCTCAATTGAATCAGTCGCCAAAGAGATATCTTCTGGGCCGAAAGAAACACGAGAATCTGTAAGCTCAATTTCGGGGAGCTCATGCCAATTTAAACGAATCATAGGGTCGCCATGCAGCGTCATTTGTAAGAACGTAGTCTCATATATCAGACTAGCGTTTTCGTCTAATACAGAATCAATGGTTGCTTTAATGTGCTGACCGATAGTTCCTCCATAGTTGTAACGAGAAAACTGATCATAAAAATGATTGGAATAGGATTGTAAAGCTCCTGTGAATCCGTAATTTAATGTCCCTAAATAGGCAATGACTCCCGCATTAGGTGTCAAAACAAAGCTTTCTGAATTTGAGGTGGAATTATGAAAAATATTACCATTGTAACATGAATTTGCCAATAGCAAAGGATACCTTCCCTCATTGTTCCAATTTGCCGGGTTATCTAGGTTAATATCAAAACCACTTTCAGTAGTTGAAAAATGACCGAAAAAATTCATCAGAGAAACACCCTCACTAATGCGGTCGGTAATACCCTGTAATTCTGTAGGGCTAATTGGATTGTCATTTTCTTTTGCGACAAGATTAACTTTTCCACCAAAATAATAATCCTCCGCCTTGATTGCCATTGTGTTGAGGTAATTTTGAAAAGCTTGCTGCTCCTGGAAATCCTCTCCACCAGAAAAGTGTAAAATATGCTTCTGCCAATCCTTGGTATTCGTATTGTATATGTCATCTTGATTTTGTTGTGCATCAAAGGCTACAATTTTTGATAAGTAGGTCGCAAGTTCTGCCTCAGTTTTTACGGAAATCCTTCCTGTCGGTATAAGTGGTGTCCATTTATTTGTTCCAGGTAGGTTCGAGGTAATACAGGCATCGCATGAGGGCTGACCAAAAGAAGGAACGAGTGAGTTTTGATAAGCCAAACTGTTCGTTCTTGAACCAGGACCTATACTTGTCAATGAAGTAATATTAGCTTCCCTGATACCTTTTCCTAAAAGAAATAATCCAACAGGTTTCGAGGTGGACGATTCAAACATATGGTGAGCGAACCTCCGAATCCCATTAATATGCTTGGGAACACCCCCACCGTATTGTTGATAAAGCTCTGAAACCTCAGCCGTGAGCACATTGTATGACCCACCACTTTCAGATGACCGGTGTGCTACATATTCATTCACTGCGTTGCCTAACTTTTCATTGTAGACAAAAAGCAATACACTTTCTAGATTAACGTTGGATGCGAAATCAGTAAAGAAACCATTTTGATTTACAGCGTTTAAAGCCGATATATTCGTTATATCTGCATTGCTCTCTACAAAAATCTTTTGCCGATCGGATAGGGCAGCATTTGGGACCAAGAATTTATAAATTCCATTGCTTTCAACAATTTTCAGTTTATAGGGTTCTGGACCGATCACGAGAGCTACTGGACTTACAAACTGCCCCCCATTAATTTCAATTTTCGATTTCAACGCTGCTGAGTTTATGACCTCGAAATCTACACTTGCTTCGGATGAGAAAGACAAAGATCTTGGGTAATGAAAAGACCAATAATTAATCGATTGATAATCGGTTGCAACATTTAAATCGCCTATGATATTTACCTTGAAATTAGAATTTCCATTCGATGAAATAACGTCTGCGGAAAATGAACCGTTTATAAAAACACTTTGATAACCCGTAAAGACCGAGTCGACCAAAGTATAATTACTATTTCCTATCGTATGTTTTGTATGGTGGTTACCACTTTCAGGATTTGGCTGTGCTGCATTTGAACGACCGACCACAACAGATTCGTATTCAATCAAAGGTGCATTTTGACCTTGGTAAATTCCAGTAAAATTCAATGCGCTAAAATCCCATGTATATCCATTATTTCCGTTTTTTGGGGTGCTCCCCCAGCCTTCTCCCGGCATAAAAAAAGAACTAGAGGCATCCGCAGATTTCTCGCCTTCATTGTAACTATTTGAATAAAAATTAAAACTCTCTTCAATTACGAATTCATCTGCAGAATAATTCTCAAAATCATCCGCTGTCTCCTCACTAAAACGCAAATTATCTGAGGAAGAGTTCCAGGTTAAAAAATAATTCAGGGTATCATTGTATAGACTGTATTTTGGATTCCCTATCCAATCTGTATTGTCATACAAAGAGGAATCTAACCAGCCATCATTACCCTCCGCATAGAAAAGAATAAAATCGCCACTCTCTATGGTTTGATCCCCACCATCTTCAATAAAAAGAGGAATCTCTCTTTCTTTACCAAAGATTTGAAAATTTGAAGAACTCAATGCTGAAAGTGGAACTCCAGCACTAACTAAGGTAGGATAATCAATTTTATAAATTCCCGCTTCCACCACGGGAAATGAAAAATACTTCTGGTCATAGGAAATCCATTCATTCCCGTAGGTCTGTGCCTCAGCGTAAGTGCTGAGCAAAAAGACTACCAAAAGAAATCTGAATTTCATTTTTCAGCATTTTTAGGTTTATCCAAACGCAGTTTAATCGAAAATATATGTGTGTAGTAGTTCGCATCACTTGCCCCAAGACGTGTGAATGCATAATCCAAAGAAAATCCTTTAAAGCCGATCCCGAGACCTAAATTCGGCTGCATACCCCAATATTGACTTTCATCTATATTTGAAAATTGCTGGATACTAGAGATTCCGCCTCGGACCTGAACAAGATCTTTAAATCCGATTTTAATACCGAAGTGAGGATCTAAGGAAAAAGGATTCAGTTTCAAGAGGGTATTTCTCTTTCCGTCGGTGGTTACGTCGATGTCTATTTCACCTCCTGCGTACAACCCTTTTGAACCAAGGTTGTATCGCGTGCTGGCAGCCATAATAATTCTAGGCAAGGTCAATTCCAAACCATTCTGAGGAATTTCATTACCCGTTTGAAGAAATATATTTTGTGTTTGCTCATCCAAAGTAAAAACCCAAGCATTGAAAGTTGAGGTAACATCACGTGCCATTAAGCCGAAGGTGAAGTGTTCATTTCTCTTATACTTTATTCCGGCGTCCAGACCAAAGCCCCATGATTTGGCAAAATCCCCAACCTTACGGTAAATAACCTTTGCACTTCCACCCAAACTTAATCCAGGAACCTTCAGTTTTCGTGCATAGCTCCCAAAGAAAGCATAATCACCAGCAGAAAAAGAGCTAACGTTGTCATAATTTATAGCCCCATTGTTATCAATAAGCTGTGTGGTATTGGGAATATCATCTACTCCAAATCGAATAAATCCAATTCCCAAGGCACTATTCTCGTCTATCGCATGTGCAACTGCTAAATAATCATATTTCGCAATGCCAGCAAAATATTCAGAATGCATGAACGAAACTTCTGCCCATTTATTCACACCAACCAAACCAGCGGGGTTCCAGTAGAGCGCATTCGCATCGTCCACATCGGCTACAATACTATTACCCATTCCGTAGGCCTCTGCTCCTACTCCTAAATTCAAAAACTCATTAGAATATTTAGGTGCAATATCTTGAACATAAACAATCGAAACCGCAAAGACACAAAGAAGTATGCAAATTACTTTTGAAGACATAGAACTAATTTAGTACTTAAAACAACAGAATTCGTTAAAAATTGTGTTCTTTGTAGCTGATTTATATGTAGACAAAGATAAAGAAGAAGTATCGATTTTACAGTTTTTTTGAAGAAGACCATGTTCAATATTGCAAATTTACTCACAAGTATGAACCTCATCTGCGGCATGCTTTCAATACTTTTTTGTTTTAGTGGGCAATTAAGCTTTGCGGTTTATGCAATCTTTTTAGGCGCTTTGTTTGATTTTGCAGATGGATTTGTAGCTCGTAAGTTATGTCTAATGAGTGATTTAGGCAAACAACTGGATTCGTTATCAGACCTCATTACATTCGGAGTAGCGCCAGGTTTTCTCATGTTTTTTATGATTATTTTGGGTATTGATGATCGTATTTTACTAGAAAACGTCTCAAAAGATCAAACCTTCTATGATTATTATATTCTGCAAGAATTTTTTACATGGGTAAATGCGATGTTTTATCAGATCCCTAACAAATTTGATGCAAGCATTAAATTCCTTCCCTTTATTGCATTTTTAATTCCCTTTTTCGCCTTGTTTCGGCTGGCTAAATTCAATATTGATACACGTCAGACCTCAAATTTTATTGGATTCCCAACCCCACTAACAGCGATCATATTTTGTTTTTTTCCCCTTTACTTTTCAAGCCACATGAAAAGTTGGAACAGCGTCCTTGAGATAGTCAAGCTTAGTTTTGATTGTTATTCGCTGGCGGTAATTATTGTATTGTTTTCTGCCTTTATGCTCCTTCCAATTCCTTTGATGTCGTTAAAAATTAAAAAATCCAAGACAAGGGAAAATCAACTAAAATTATTTTTAATTCTCATTTCAGCGATAAGTATTCCGTTTTTCAAGGTGCTGTCTATTCCATTTATTTTAACTTTGTATTTCATAGCTTCAATCTATCATTCAATCAAAATAACCAAAGATGAAATTTAAAGCCGAAATCGATGTAATGCCACTAGATGCTTTGCTCGACCCTCAAGGAAAAGCAGTAAGCAGCTCTATGGCCAATGTAGGTCTCCCGGAGATAGATGGTGTTCGAATTGGTCGACACATCAGACTTTTTGTGGAAGCAGACTCTCAAGAAATTGCCAAAGAAAAGGTGGATGAGGCTTGTAAAAAAATGCTTGCCAATCAGATTATGGAAAGCTACACGTTTAGTTTATCAAAGGCGTAAAATGTCCCGAAGGACTTTTTGCACATTTAATCCCAAAGAAAATAAATTCAATACCGAAAGGTATGCTTGTCACACAGTTGAAGAAGTCGACCAAATAATTGATTCAGCATCAAGTGCATACTCAGTAATCTCCAGCAAATCGAATCACGAGATAAACAATCTACTTTGTTTAATCAAGGAAAATTTGCGCTCAATAAAGGGAAAGATTTCAACCGTATACTGTAAAGAAAGCGGATTAACCAAGGAGCGTTTTGATACTGAATTCAAGAGGACTATTTTTCAGCTTGAGCTGTTTTCAAAACATGTCATCGCTCCAGAGTATATTTCTACGCTTGAACAAGCAAAAAATGTAAACAACAAGTCTTTAACTAAAAAAAAAATAGGCATTGGTCCCGTACTTGTTGTAGGCGCTAGTAACTTTCCGTTAGCCTATTCTACCATAGGTGGAGATAGCGTAGCTGCACTTGCTGCAAAAAACCCTGTAATCGTAAAGGCTCATCCTTTTCATGTTGGCACTAGCTCTGTTGTATTCGGTGCCATCCAAGACGCAATGAATACACTTAACTTCCCAATAGGTACTTTTTCCCATGTCGTTGATGATGGATATGAATTAGGTGCTCACATTGCAAATCATTCATCCGTCAAAGCAATTGGCTTCACAGGAAGCCAAAACGGAGGAGAAGCATTTCTAAAAATAGCAGGCAAGCGGAAGTTTCCAATACCAGTGTTCGCAGAAATGGGGAGCTCAAATCCCGTTGTACTTTTGGAATCTGCTTTCAGTGAAGACAGAAAGATATTGATCGATAAAATCACCAATTCTGTATGCACGGATTCGGGCCAATTTTGTACCAAACCAGGGTTATTTTTTATCCCAAAAAATGAAACGGATGAGTTTGTTGGGCAACTTAAACAATCTATATTTTCATTTCGAACTGAGCCCATGCTTCATCCTAACATTCTTAAAGAATTCGAAAAAAAGACTGCACGCTTACTTGAAACTTTCGGTACAAAACGTTTTTTTCGAAGCCGCGCATCTATCGCCCCTAAATACTTCCCAAAAAAATCAGTTTTACATCTCGCCTCTGATTCAATTTTAGAGTTCCCTTTTCTGCAAGAGGAAATTTTTGGTCCACACACCTCTGTTTTTAGCTATTCAAACCATGAAGAATTAATAGATATACTGAACGGTTTAAATGGTCAATTGACCTTTTCAATTTTTGGCTCAAAAGAAAAGGATGGTCCCATCATCGAACAGTTGATTTCTGTGGGAACCCAAAAAGCAGGAAGGGTTATACTGAATGATTTACCAACGGGTGTTGAGGTTAGTTCGGCAATGCAACATGGTGGACCCTACCCCGCTAGTTCGGACAGCCGGTATACTGCCGTAGGAACAGACAGCATTGCAAGATTTCAAAGAAGCGTAACCTTTCAAGATTTAAGCATTTGATAAAAAGATTACTTTTATAAAAAATTTGACTTCATGGAAGAAAATGAAAATTCAAATGACTACAAGAGCATTTACCTAGGAGCAATCCTTGTATTGGCTTTAGGAATAGGAACGATGACTTTTTTTTGGTCGAAGATGCGCAATGAAGCCAAAGAATGTGCATACACAAGCCTCAGGTATCAGGACACATTACAAGGCATGAATAAAATGCTTAAAGGATATATTGGAGATATGTCTACTGATTTAAAATCTGACTTCAAAAAAATGCTCAGTACATACGACCGTCTGCTAGAAAAAGATGCTTCAAAAGCCGATAGCCTAAATGCACAAAAAATAAAAATACAGGCGCAAATTGAAAAAATTGAAAAACTACAACGAAGCAGAAATTTCTCAGCTGCTCAGGTGCTAAAACTCAAAGAAGAAAACGAAAGCCTGAGGGGAATCATGAGAAGCTATGTTGTGCAGATAGACTCTTTGAATACCTTGAACCTCGAGCTAGAATTGAATCTGACAGAAACAACCAATAATTTGAACCGAACTACCGAAGAAAGAGATCAATTCAAACAAGAGGTAGCAGAGAAAACAGAACAAGTGAAAAAAGGCTCTAAACTTAGCGCCTATGGTTTTAACTCGGGCGCATTGAAATCAGCCTTGAAAGCAAAACCTACATCACGAGCCCGCCAAGCGGCACAGCTTCAATCGACTTTTACAATTTCAGAGAATCCAATAGCGCGCTCGGGAAAGAAAATGGTCTTTATGCAAATTAAAGGACCGTCGGGTAAGATATTTCAAAGAATGTCGAGCTATATGACACAAATAGGAAAAGAATCGATTTCGTATACTGAGAAGAAGGAAATTGACTACCAAAATAAAGCCATTGATATTTCGATATACTATGATGTACGGGAGGAAGGTTTATCCAAAGGAAATTATAAAGTGAATATTTATTGCGACGAGAACCTAATCGGTTCCGATAGTTTTACCTTAAAGTAATATGGAAGAAGGACACGTTAACTGTAATGTCGACCAAAGGGGTCTTGCAACTATTGAATTTGGACATCCATCAAGCAATGCCCTACCCGGCAAGATACTTGGCAAGCTCGCAAAAGCAATAACTGAAATCAGTAGTGATCCAAGCTGCAAATTAATTTTATTAAAATCGGCGGGAAATAGAGCGTTTTGCGCCGGGGCGAGTTTCGATGAGCTAATCGCAATTGAAAATATAGAAGATGGCAAGACATTTTTTTCGGGATTTGCAAAAGTAATCAACGCATGCAGAACCTCAAGTAAACTAATCATAGGCAGAATCCACGGAAAAGCAGTAGGTGGAGGAGTTGGAATTGCTTCAGCGATGGATTATGCTTTTGCGACCGAAGCGGCATCTGTAAAATTATCAGAGCTCGCTGTAGGTATAGGACCCTTTGTAGTTGGCCCAGCTGTTGAACGCAAAATTGGCCTCTCGGCTATGAGTCAGCTTGCTATTAATGCAACTGCTTGGAGAAGTGCAAGGTGGGCAGAAGAAAAAGGCCTTTACGCTCACGTTTACAAAGATATCGAGCAAATGGATCAAGGGATTTCTGAACTTATTGAAAAACTTTGTTCATCCAATCCAGCGGCAATGGAACAACTGAAGACAGTTTTTTGGAAGGGAACAGACCATTGGGACAACCTGCTGTCAGAGCGTGCAGAAATCAGTGGAGCACTCGTTTTAAGTGAATTTACACGTAATGCCATAGAGGCATTTAAAAAAACTTAAAATCATTTCACATTTTTTTTTCTTTTGGTTTGTTCATATTCATATTAATTGTATCTTTGCACCCCTAATTTACGCTATTAAATAGCATTTAAATTGAAGAACGTGGATACATTAAGTTATAAAACGATTTCAGGAAACGCCGCAACCGCTGACAAAAAGTGGTTTGTTGTAGATGCTGAAAACCAAACAGTAGGAAGACTTGCTAGTAAAGTTGCAAAGGTTATTCGTGGTAAATATAAGACCAACTATACACCTCACGCAGATTGCGGTGACAATATTATTGTAATTAATGCAGAAAAAGTTTCTTTCTCTGGAGCAAAACTTAAAGACAAAGAGTATGTGCGTTATTCAGGGTACCCAGGAGGTCAAAGATTCACTGCTGCAGAAGATCTTCTTAGAAAACACCCGGAAAGGCTTATTGAAAAAGCAGTAAAAGGAATGTTGCCAAAGAACACACTTGGTAGACAATTATACAGAAATTTAAAAGTTTATACTGGTTCTGAGCATAATCACGAAGCACAGAAACCGACAGTATTAAATCTAGATACGCTCAAATAAGTATTATGGAAGTAATCAACGCATTAGGAAGAAGAAAGACAGCAGTTGCTAGAGTTTACCTCACCAAGGGAAAAGGAGTAATTACTGTAAACAATAAAAAAGCGCAGGAAGTATTCCCAACAGATGTTTTGCAGTCAAAATTAGTTCAGCCATTCGCGCTAACTGATACTGTGGGTAAATACAATGTGAATGTGAACGTAAGCGGAGGTGGAATCAACGGACAAGTTGAAGCCATACGTTTAGGTATATCAAGGGCTTTGGTAGAAGTTCTCGAAGACAATAAAATCGCCTTGAAGGAGGAGGGTCTTATGACTCGTGATCCTAGAATGGTTGAACGTAAAAAACCAGGACAACCAAAAGCGAGAAAGAAATTCCAGTTCTCAAAGCGTTAATCGCCGGCTGGAATGGTTTAGTATCCAAGCTCTATTGGAATGGCAATGGTCCCCAATTTTGCTGATGAATTTAGGAACGTAAACAAATATATATATGTCAAAATTATCTTTTAAAGAACTGTTAGATGCAGGTGTACATTTCGGTCACCTCAAAAGAAAGTGGAATCCAGCAATGGCCCCATATATTTTCGAAGAGAAAAAGGGAATCCACATTATCGACCTGAACAAAACCATTGTTCATTTAGATCAGGCAAATGCCGCAATGAAACAAATCGCAAAATCAGGTAAGAAAATCCTATTTGTCGCTACAAAGAAACAAGCCAAAGATATCGTCGCTGAACGTATCAAAAACGTAAATATGCCATTTGTAACAGAAAGATGGTCAGGTGGTATGTTAACCAACTTTCAAACAACGAGAAAGTCCATCCGAAAAATGACCTCAATCGACAAAATGAAGTCCGACGGAACATGGGATACGCTTAATAAACGAGAAAAATTATTCAAAACGCGTCAAAGAGAGAAACTAGAAAAAACGTTTGGTTCTATTTCAGATATGACCCGTCAGCCAGCTGCAATATTTATAGTCGATATCTTAAAAGAGCACATCGCATTGGCTGAAGCAAGAAGATTAAATATTCCAACATTTGCCTTGGTTGATACGAACTCAAATCCGAAACTTGTTGACTTTCCTATCCCAGCGAATGATGATGCAAGCAAATCAATTACGATCATCATCGATGAAATATGCAAATCTATCCAAGAGGGATTAGAAGAAAGAAAATTCCTAAAGGATAATCCTGAGGCCGCAAAACAAGAAGCAAAGGCATCCACCGAAAATGCAGAAGCCGAAGAAGTGAATGAGGTTAAAGTTGAGGAGAAAGAAACAGTTGAACCAGCAGCTGCTGAGAAAACTGCGAAGGATGAAGCCCCTGCGAAGGATGAAGTAAAAGCTGAAAAGGCTCCAGCAAAAAAACCCGCTTCAGCGAAAAAAGCTGCTTCAGCAAAGAAAGAGCCTAAGGCCGAAAAAGCTACAGCAAAGAAAGCAACCTCAACAAAGAAAGAGGAAAAAGCGGAGAAAGCGCCAGCAAAAAAAGCTGCGGCGAAAAAACCAGCAGCGAAAAAAGCAAGCGCAGCGAAAGCCGAAAAAGAAGATAAATAACCCAAAACTGAATAAAATGGCAATTAAAGCTTCAGAAGTTAATAAACTTCGACAACAGACCGGAGCCGGGATGATGGACTGCAAGAATGCACTTGTAGAAACCAACGGCGATTTTGAAGCGGCAGTTGATGTGCTTCGCAAAAAAGGACAAAAAATCGCTGCCAAAAGAGGAGGAAACGATGCGAAAGAAGGCGTCATTATAGCCCAATCGAGCAACGATTCAACGGCAGGAGTAATTGTAACTTTAAACTGTGAAACCGACTTCGTTGCAAAAAATGATGGTTATGTCGAGTTGGTGCAATCTCTAGTCGATTTGGCTTTGGATAAACTTCCAAAATCCTTGGATGAACTCAAAACATTAGCGTATAACGAAAAACTTTCTGTAAGCGAAAAGATTACAGAACAAATTGGTGTAATAGGTGAAAAACTCGACCTGTCAGCCTATACCTTGGTTGAGTCAGATCGGGTTGTGGCATACAATCACCCGGGAAATCAGTTGGCGACCTTAGTAGCATTAAATAGTAGCTCCGATATCGCTGAAGATGCAGGGAAACAAGTGGCAATGCAAGTCGCAGCAATGAATCCTTTAGCTGTAAGTAAGGATGGTATTGATGCGAAAACAATTGAAAGAGAAATTGAGGTTGGTAAGGATCAAGCGATTCAAGAAGGAAAACCAGTGGAAATGGCTGAAAAAATAGCGATGGGAAGATTGAATAAATTTTTCAAAGAAAATACACTCCTTAGCCAACAATTTGTGAGAGACAATAAAGTGACGGTAGAACAATTTTTAAATAACTCAGAAAAAGGTTTAACCGTTTCAGACTTCAAGAGGTTCTCGCTCAGCTAGTCAACTTAAAACTAATTTTAAAAGCTATCTTCGGATAGCTTTTTTTTTGATTATTACTTTTTCACCTACTTGATTTATATATATTTGTTCAACGAATTATCTATGAAATATAAAAGAATCTTACTTAAGCTCAGTGGTGAATCTCTGATGGGGACGAAACATTTTGGTATAGACAATGAAAGAATCAATGCATATGCCAAACAAATTAAACAAATCAGAGATAGCGGTTATCAGATAGCCATCGTTATTGGAGGAGGAAATATATTTAGAGGCGTTCAGGCAGAGCAAGGAGGAATGGACCGAACTCACGGAGACTATATGGGCATGCTGGCAACTATGATCAATTCAATGGCGCTTCAGTCAGCCTTAGAATCCAATGGTGTCCACACCCGACTTCAATCCGCTATTGAAATGAAGGAAATCGCAGAGCCATTCATTCGAAGAAAAGCAGTGAGACATTTAGAGAAAGGTAGAGTAGTGATATTTGGTGCTGGTACCGGTAACCCATTTTTCACAACAGACTCGGCAGCCTCGCTTCGAGCAATTGAAATAAATGCAGACGTAATTTTGAAAGGAACACGGGTAGATGGCATTTACTCTGCGGACCCTGAAAAAAATGAGAATGCGACTAAATATGACTCAATTACCTTTGACGAGGTATACAAAAAAGGATTAAATGTAATGGATCTTACAGCATTTACCTTGTGTAAAGAAAATAATCTTCCAATTATAGTTTTTGATATGGACACCGCAGGTAACTTGGAAAAAGTTCTCTCTGGCAAAAATATAGGAACAGTCGTTCACAATTAAATTTTTATTATGACAGAAGAATTAACGATGATCTACGACGAGCTTAAATCCTCGAATATAAAGAGTATAGAACATTTCGATAGTGAACTTGCAAAAATCAGAGCGGGTAAAGCCTCTCCGTCAATGCTTTCCGGTGTAATGGTCGAATATTATGAAGCAATGACACCATTGCAACAGGTCGCAAACGTAAGTGTTATGGATGCCCGAACATTAATTGTACAACCTTGGGAGAAGTCTACGCTAAATGATATCTCCAAAGGAATTATTGATTCCAATCTCGGACTAAATCCACAAAACAACGGGGAACAACTACTTATAACAGTCCCACCACTCACAGAGGAAAGACGCAGAGATCTTGTAAAAAAGGCAAAAGCTGAAGCTGAAAATGCAAAAATAGGGATCCGAAATAACAGAAAAGATGCCTTAGATATGGTCAAAGAGTTGAAAAACGATGGCCTGTCAGAAGACCATTTTAAAAATGCTGAAATTGAGATTCAGGACATCACAAATGGTTCGTCAAAAGAAGTTGATGGCTTATTCGAAATCAAAGAGAAGGATATCATGACTGTTTAAGGTTTTAGACCTTCAGCATCTTAGAAAATTTTAACTACAACGTGCCTCTGCTAGCCTGTTCCCTTTCAATAGACTCAAAAAGTGCTTTGAAATTACCTGCGCCAAAACCTAAGGCACCCATTCTTTGAATGATTTCAAAAAATAATGTGGGACGATCCTCAACTGGTTTGGTAAATATTTGTAACAAATAACCTTCCTCATCTGCATCAATCATAATACCAAGGCCTTTCAAAGTTTCAATATCCTCACGAAGCTCATGATTATGTTCCTCTAATCGAACAGGAACTGCTTTATAATACTCATCTGGCGGTGTACTTAAAAATTCAACACCTCGCTTACGCATATCTTTGACAGTCGCAATTATATCATTCGTGGCTACAGCTACGTGCTGAACACCTGCTCCCTCATAAAAGTCGAGATATTCCTCGATCTGAGATCTCTTTTTCCCTTCTGCTGGTTCATTAATGGGAAATTTTATCCGCCCATTTCCATTTGACATTACCTTACTCATCAACGCAGAATATTCCGTATGAATTTGCTTATCATCGAAAGAAAGAAAGTTTTCAAAGCCCATAACATCCTCATACCATTTTACCCAAATGTCCATTTCTCCCCAACCTACATTTCCCACCATATGGTCGATATATTTAAGCCCCACAGATTTTGGATTGTAAGAAGATTCCCATTTTTTAAACCCGGGTAAAAATATTCCACTGTAATTCTTTCGCTCTACAAACATATGTACAGTCTCGCCGTAGGTATAAATACCTGCTCTTACGACTTCACCATATTCGTCCTTTTCAACGGTCGGCTCCATGTAAGATTTTGCCCCTCTTGTGGTGGTCTCTTTGTATGCTTTTCGTGCATCATCAACCCACAAAGCAACAACTTTAACACCATCTCCGTGCTTGACAATATGATCATTAATAGGAGATTTGGAATTCAAGGGGGTCGTCAACACCAGCCGTATTTTATCTTGCTTCAAAACATATGAAACAGCATCCTTACTTCCTGTTTCTAGTCCCTTATAGGCATATGATTGAAAACCAAATGCTGTTTTATAAAAATGGGCAGATTGCTTCGCATTACCTACATAAAATTCAACATAATCTGTACCCAGCAAAGGCAAGAAATCTTGTGCCCCTTCGAATATTTTTTCTAATCCGTAATCTACGTTCTTTACTTCTTTCATGGTCCTTTCTAAAAAAATTAATGAATCCAAGATTTATAATAATCTTTTGCTTCTATTGCAACAGCTTGTTCTGTGATCTGCAGAGGTTTAAAAGTATCCACCATTACAGCGAGCTCCTCGGTTTTCACCTTTCCTATGCTTCGCTCATATGCGCCGGGGTGGGGGCCATGCGGAATACCTGAAGGATGTAATGTGATTTGCCCTTTTGAAATGTCATTTCGACTCATGAAATCACCGTCAACATAATAAAGAACCTCATCAGAATCTATATTACTATGATTGTATGGTGCGGGAATCGCTTCAGGGTGATAGTCATACATTCGCGGACAGAAAGAACATATGACGAAGGCGGAGGTTTCAAAAGTTTGGTGCACTGGAGGTGGCTGATGAACTCGGCCAGTAATTGGTTCAAAGTTATGTATTGAAAAGGCATATGGAAAATTATACCCATCCCATCCTACAACATCAAACGGATGCGAACCATACACATACTCATGTAATACTCCTTCTTTTTTAATTTTCACTATAAAATCGCCATCCTCATGGTGGGTTTCAAGATTTTCTGGAGTTCTTATATCTCGCTCGCAAAAGGGCGAGTGTTCTAACAATTGACCAAACCAATTACGATATCTTTTCGGCGTATATATTGGGTGAACTGATTCCACAATAAAATGTCTATTCTTGTCATCCTCAAAATTCATCTGATAAATCATACCTCGCGGAACGACTAAATAATCACCATAAGAAAAATCAATATTTCCAACCTGGGTTCTTAATGTTCCTTTTCCTTCGTGAATAAATATGACCTCATCCGCATCCACATTCTTATAAAAATAATCTTCACTGATATTTGCGGGCCTGGACAAATAGATGATAAGATCAGTATTTGTCAGTACAGGTATTCTAGCATCAATAAGATCATGAACAACAGGTACATCAAAGCCTTTAAAGGCGCGCATTTGCATATTTTTTTTAACTGCAACTTTCGGACTAATATCCTTCGCTCCTTTTATTTCTTTTACCCTTGTAGGTGGATGAACGTGATATAACAACGATGACATTCCGTCAAATCCAATGGTTCCGAATAGCTGCTCATGATAGAGGGAACCGTCTGATTGTCTGAAAACAGTATGTCTTTTATGTGGGATAGAACCCAGTTTTCTGTAAAATGGCATAATATCACTGAAGTTAATAAAAAATCACCTTTTACAAATTAATGGTCTTTTAAGAGAATAAAAAATGACGAATATCAGTTTTAATGATTATTTCGCTGCAAAAGTTATTTTTGTATCAAATCTGAGCTATGTCAAATATTCTTGTTGTCGGTGCATGTGGTCAAATAGGTATAGAACTTGTAATGGAACTGCGAAAACTATTCGGTATAAAAAATGTATTGGCCTCTGATATAAAGGAGCACTGCCCACCAGCCATTGCGGAGGGGGAATATGTACAATTAGACATAATGGACCACAACGCTCTTGCCAAAATCGTGAACGAAAACAACATCAAACAGGTTTATCTTCTGGCTGCAATGCTGTCAGCGACAGCAGAGAACAAACCTCTTATTGCATGGGATCTCAATATGCAAGGATTATTCAATGTGCTTGAACTGGCGAAGCATAAAAAAATAGATAAAGTTTTCTGGCCGAGCTCAATTGCTGTTTTTGGAATGAATTCACCAATGAATGACACACCTCAGCATACAATAATGGAGCCCAGCACAGTATATGGAATTTCGAAATTAGCAGGAGAGCGTTGGTGTGAATATTATTTTAAAAAATACGATGTAGATGTTCGCAGCTTGAGATATCCAGGATTGATTTCCTACAAAAGTGCTCCAGGCGGAGGCACTACGGATTATGCGGTTGATATTTTCAATAAAGCAGTCAAAGAAAAAAAATATACATGCTATCTAAATAAGGATACGAAGCTGCCAATGATGTATATGTCCGACGCAATACGCGCGACTATAGAAATCATGGAAGCATCGAAAGAGCAAATAAAGGTGCGTAGTTCATATAATTTGGCAGGTATAAGCCTCTGCCCGAAGGATTTATTTATTGAAATCAAAAAGAAATTCAAAGATTTTCAAATTGATTATAAACCTGACTTCAGACAAGAAATCGCTGATACTTGGCCAAATTCGATCAACGATTCAGCAGCAAAAGCGGATTGGAACTGGAAAAATCGTATTGAAATTGAAGAAATTGTGAAAAAAATGATTTCAGGTTTTTCGTAGTAAATACGGGGATCGTAGAGACAAAAACACCTTTGAAATGTAATTTTGTTTAATGTTTTACTTGTTTTGTTAAACATTTTTTGTTTACATTTACACCGTAAACATTAAACAAAATATTATGTCGACCATCGAATTCAATGAAGCATTAATGGATATTGAGAGTAATCTTAAATCTTTTGCCCTCGGTTTTACAAGAAATATGGAGGATGCTAAAGACCTAACGCAAGACACCATGTTGAAGGCCATTAATTACAAAACCTATTACACGCCGCAGACCAATTTTAAGGCATGGGTTTTTACTATAATGAGAAATATTTTCATCAACCAATATCGAAGAAAAGTAAAATCAGGTACCATTTTTGATAATTCTAAGGAACTATATTTAATTACCAACAGTAAAGGTCACGAGCAAACACCGGTTTCGCAAATTGCTACAAAGGACATTGAAGAAAAAATTGATAGCCTCAGCGATGAATACAAAGACCCTTTTATTTTACATTTTAAAGGTTTTAAGTACAAAGAGATTGCAGACCAATTGGATATTCCTATAGGTACGGTTAAAAGCAGAATCTTTATAGCACGAAAAAAATTAATAGATTTACTGCCAGATTACGCTTACACATTAAACTAAAACATGTCTCTAAAGATTATCGTTATTGGTTCTGGAATTTCTAGTATGTCGGCAGCCTCGTTTCTTTCCAAAGAAGGCCATGACGTAACGATAATTGAGAAAAATAAACAGATTGGCGGCCGTGCTAGAAAGTTTGAAATTGACGGCTTTACCTTTGATATGGGCCCAAGTTGGTATTGGATGCCTGATGTATTTGAAGATTTTTACAAAAAATTTAACCACACTACAAGTGATTTTTACTCCCTCGAAAGGCTAGATCCTTCCTACCGAGTTTACTGGAAAGATAATTCTTACACTGATGTGCCTGCCGATATGAAGGCACTCGAGCAGTGGTTTGAAGACAATGAAAAGGGTAGTGCTGTAAAATTAAGATCATTTCTGAAAGATGCTGAAGTGAAATACCAAGTAGGTATGCAAGATTTGGTCTACAAGCCAAGCATGAGCGTTTTAGAATTTGCCAATGCGAAAGTGCTGAAAGGTCTATTGAGCATGAATCTGTTTTCTTCTTTCGGAAAATTTATACGCAACTACTTTTCCAATGAAAAAATAATCGGTTTATTAGAATTTCCAGTTCTGTTTTTGGGAGCAATGCCCAATGAGACTCCAGCTCTTTACTCACTCATGAATTATGCTGATATTAAGCTAGGAACATGGTATCCGAAAGGCGGAATGCACAAATTTATTGAGGCCTTTGAAAAAATATCTATAGAGAATAATGTTAAGTTTATAACTGATGAAGAAGTAATTTCATTCAACAAAGTAAACCGAGAAGTTAAAACTGTAGTAACAAATAAAAAAGAATACACTGCGGACATTGTTATATCAGGTGCTGACTACCATCACACAGATAGAAAGTTACTTAATGGTCATGCTAATTACTCAAAAAAGTATTGGGATAAAAGAGTTATGGCCCCTTCTTGCCTTTTATTTTATGTAGGGGTTAACAAAAAGCTGAAGAATATACAACATCATAATCTCTTTTTCGATGAATCCCTTGAGCAACATGGAATAGAAATTTATAAGGACCCAAAATGGCCTAGTGCCCCTTTATTTTATGTTTGCGCCCCTTCCGTAACAGACGACAGTGTGGCTCCTGAAGGGAGTGAAAATTTATTTTTTCTTATTCCCATTGCACCAGATTTAAATGATAGCGAGGAGACAAGAGAAAAATATTTTGATATTTTACTCCAACGCTTCAAGGATAAAACTGGCAATGATATCAAAGAAAATATTGTATACAAAAAAAGTTTTTGTATCGAAGATTTTAAAAATGAATACAACGCTTTTAAAGGAAATGCATATGGTTTGGCCAATACTTTGCGCCAAACTGCTATCTTAAAGCCGTCGTTACGAAATAAAAATTTAGACAACTTCTATTACACCGGGCAATTGACGGTGCCGGGACCGGGTGTACCACCCTCAATCGTTTCAGGAGAGGTTGTTGCAAAATACGTACTAAAAAACCATTCATAGGATGAAAGCAATTTTTGATAAATTAAGCCAAGACATGAGTAAAATGACTACGCGTCGTTACAGCACCTCTTTTTCATTAGGAATTCGTTTTCTAAACAAAGAGTTGCATAAACCAATTTACTCAATTTATGGTTTTGTTCGTTTTGCTGACGAAATTGTAGACTCATTTGATGGATTCGATAAAGAAACGTTACTTGCCGATTTTAAAAAAGACACTTATGATGCAATTGAAAATGGAATCTCATTGAATCCAATTTTGCATTCCTTTCAATGGGCAGTAAACAAATATAAGGTACCGTTAGATCTTATTGAAACGTTCATGAATTCTATGGAAATGGATTTAGATAAAAAGGTCTATGATAAGGATACTTACGAGAAGTACATCCTAGGTTCGGCAGAAGTTGTCGGTCTTATGTGCTTAAAAATATTTGTTAGCGGTGACGATAGTGAATACCAAAAATTAAAAATGAATGCCATGAAGCTTGGTTCGGCGTTTCAAAAGATTAACTTCTTAAGAGATCTAAATGATGACTTCAATGAGTTGGGTAGAACTTATTTTCCAGGAATCAATATGAATGACTTCAACAACATTGTAAAAAAAGAAATTGAAGCAGATATTGAAAAAGATTTTAGACTTGGATATGAAGGTATTTTAATGTTGCCGAAAAGGGCGCGTTTTGGTGTTTATATGGCTTATAAGTACTACTTCAAATTATTCAAGAAAATTAAAAGAACTAAAGCCGAAAGAATTCTTGAAGAAAGGGTGCGAATTCCAAATCGGAAAAAAGCAAGAATCCTTGTGACTTCATATGTTAGGCATAATCTAAACATTTTGTAGAATGATTGAGGTTCAATTAGTTGATAACCAGGACAATCCAATCGGTGTCATGGAAAAAATCCTTGCGCACCAGAAAGGTGAATTACACAGGGCTTTATCTGTGCTTATTTTAAATTCAAACAATGAATTACTGCTTCAAAGGAGGGCACTAGGCAAATATCATTCACCTGGACTGTGGACGAATACTTGCTGTAGCCACCCATATCCAGGTGAGGATTCGTTTGAAGCCGCCAAAAGACGCCTTCAAGAAGAAATGGGAATGTCTGCCGATTTAAATTTTGTATTCAAATTTCAATACAAATGTGATTTCGACAACGGCCTAATCGAACACGAGCTAGACCATGTTTTTATAGGTGTAACCGATGACACCCCGCATATAAATACGGATGAGGCAATGGCTTTTTCATGGGTCTCAATTGAAAACCTTGAGGAAAGCATGAAAAAAAATCCAAATGATTATACCTTTTGGTTCAAGATTATCATTCAAGATTATCGTAATAAACTTAAAGCCTACATATAATGAAAGTTTGTAGAAAAGCCAACTTTAATGCTGCACACAGATTGTTTAGACCAGATTGGTCTGATGAAAAAAATAATGAAGTTTTCGGAAAATGTAACAATTACAATTTCCACGGACACAATTATAAACTTGAGGTTTGGATTGATGGTCCCATTGATCCAGAAACGGGTTATGTCATAGACCTCAAAATTTTAAAAGGGATTATCAAAGAGGAGGTGATTGAACGATTCGATCACAGAAATCTCAACATTGACTGTCCGGAGTTTGAAAATCTCATTCCGACCGCAGAGCATATCAGTATGGTTTGTTATAACCTTCTTCGCGCTAAGCTAGATGCAAAATTTGATCTATCCGTTAAGCTATGGGAGACTGAAAATAATCTTGTAGTATACGAAGGCGCGTAAATTACCGAGTAATGACCTATACCATAGAGACCATTAAAGACGGAGTAATTGAAAATTTAGACAATAAAGAAATTACAGCTTTTTTTAATTCGCTCTCTGGTGCAAAACCGGGTTATCTCATTGGTTCAGGACAGGGCGAAGATGAAAATCTAGCTATTTTCAACTCAGTAACCCATATCGGTGCCAATCCCCCTCTACTCGGATTTATTCAAAGACCTACTACAGTAGACAGACATACCTATCAGAATATTTTAAAATACAAGCATTACAGTTTTAATTTAATTACCGAAAACTTCTTTGAGAAAGCGCACCAAACCTCGGCACGATACTCAAAAGGTCAAAATGAGTTTAAAAAAGTAGGACTGACTGCCATACACAAGAAAGAAATGAGATGTCCTTTTGTGGGAGAATCTCCACTGCATATTGCGCTTGAGCTTGATGACGATATTGAGATAAAATCAAATAAAACACGTCTGATTATAGGAAAAGTAATCTCAGTTTCAATACCCGAAGCATTAGATGAAAACAACTATCGTCTTAATTTCCAAGAGCTTAAAAGTCTCAATATTTCAGGGCTTTCTGATTACTACAAACTCACGAAGGTGAAGTCTCTAAATTACGCCAAACCACAGTAGATTATGGAATTTAAAAATGCACTATTTTGGCACAGAAGAGATATTCGTATCGCCGACAATGCAGGTTTGTACAAAGCCTTAATAAACTCCGAACAAGTCAGGGCGGTTTTTATTTTTGATACCACCATAATTCATAAACTTCCTAAAAATGACGCTCGTATTTCATTTATACACAAGGAAATTACAAAGCTTAAGGAGGTCTACCAAAGCCTAAATTCAGACCTTATTGTTGCGCATGGAGATCCAAAAAAACTTATCCCAGAATTAGCTAAAAAATATAATATAGATGCAGTTTTTACCAATCGGGATTACGAACCTTACGCTCGGTCAAGAGATGCCTATTTACTTTCCAAACTAAAAGAACAACGAATTGCATTCATTGGTGCCAAGGACCACGTTGTATTTGAAAAAGAAGAGGTGTTGAAGGCCGATGGTTTGCCCTACACTGTTTTCACACCATATTCTAGAAAATGGAAAACCTATTTTGATGAAAATTACATTACCGCTTATCCAAGTGAAGATCATACAGCCTCTCTCTTTAAATTTGAACAAGCTGAGGAGCTAATATCTCTTGAGTCGATGGGATTTGTCGAAAGTCAAATAAAATTCCCAAAAAAAACAGTTGAGCTGCAAACCATAAATCAGTACCAAGAAAAAAGGAATTTCCCTGCCACAAATGGAACCTCGCGTTTAAGTGTTCATTTACGGTTTGGTACAATTAGCATTCGTTCACTAGTCAACAAAAGTTTAAAGATTAGCGAAAGTTATCTTAATGAGCTAATATGGCGAGACTTTTACCAAATGATTATTTATCATTTTCCACATTCTGCTGAAAATTCATTCAGAAAGCAATATGACCTAGTTGAATGGGAAAGAAACACGGAAAACTTCGAGCGTTGGTGTCATGGTAAAACAGGATACCCCATGGTCGATGCAGGAATGAGAGAGCTAAATGAGACCGGATTTATGCACAATCGAGTGCGTATGGTGGTGGCTTCCTTTTTTACGAAACACCTACTATTAGACTGGAGACTTGGTGCTGCCTATTTCGCTGAAAAGCTGCTTGATTTTGAATTGGCAAGCAATACAGGAGGATGGCAATGGGCTGCCGGATGTGGTTGTGATGCTGCACCCTATTTTAGAATTTTCAATCCAACATCACAGCAACAAAAATTTGATAAAGATTTTCTCTATATCAAAAAGTGGATTCCCGAATTTGGAACAGACCGTTACCCTGAACCAATTGTCGAACACAAGTTCGCAAGGGAAAGAGCACTACATCGGTTTAAAAAAGGGCTCGGTAAATTATGAAAATTGGAGATCCATGTCCAGAAATTGCTTTTGACAATCAGCATGGTAAACCCATACCTTTTAAAGAGATTTTAGGAAGCAAAAATATTATTTTCTTTTTTTATCCAAAAAACTTTACCCCAGGTTGTACAAAAGAGGCCTGTGTATTTAGAGATAAATACACTGATTTTGAGCAATTTGATTGTGAAGTTATTGGCGTTTCTTCAGACTCAAAAAAATCTCACCGCTCTTTTTCTGATACGTTTAATCTCAATTACCATTTGATTGCAGATCATAAAGAGAGATTAAGGAAGTTATTCCATGTCCCAAAAAATTTATTTGGCTTGGTACCAGGACGCGTCACCTTCGTGATTAATAAAAAAGGAATATGCATAGGGATTTTCAACTCAATGATCAATTCTAACGGACATATTAAATATGCGCTGCAGTGTCTGAAAGAAAATAACCTGTAGATTGAAAAGCATGTACAAGAAAACTAACCCTTCAGAATCCCTCTCGAAATAACAATTTTTTGAACCTCTGACGTACCCTCGTAGATTTGAGTGATTTTCGCGTCGCGCATCAATCTTTCCACATGGTATTCTTTAACAAAACCGTAGCCACCATGTATTTGGACAGCCTCGACGGTTTGCTCCATGGCTACTTTAGATGCATATAGCTTAGCCATTGCACTTGACTGATCGAAATTTTTACCTTGATCTTTATCCACAGCAGACTTGTAAACCAACAAACGTGCTGCTTCAACTTCAGTGGCCATATCTGCAAGCTTAAATGCAATCGCCTGGTGCTTGTATATTTCTTTTCCGAATGCTTTTCTCTCCTTGGAATAGGCGGTAGAAAGTTCAAGTCCTCCTGCTGCGATACCAAGTGCTTGTGCTGCAATACCAATACGTCCGCCTGAAAGCACCTTCATTGCGAAGGTAAATCCAAATCCATCCTCACCAATTCTATTTTCCTTCGGGACTTTAACGTCATTAAAAAGAAGTGTATGTGTGTCACTACCTCTGATACCTAGTTTGTCCTCTTTAGCACCAACAATGAATCCTTCCATCCCTCTTTCAATGATAAAAGCATTAATACCCTTGTGCCCTGCTTCAACATTTGTCTGAGCAATCACAATATAGGTACTTGCCGAAGAACCATTGGTAATCCAATTTTTCGTTCCGTTTAATAAATAGTGGTCCCCCATATCTATTGCACTCGTCTTTTGAGATGTGGCGTCAGAACCAGCTTCAGGCTCCGACAAACAAAAGGCTCCAATCTTTTGTCCCGAAGCTAAGGGTATCAAATATTTTTGCTTTTGTGCCTCGGTTCCATATTTTTCAATCCCCCAACAAACCAAAGAATTATTTACGGACATGCAAACAGAAGTTGAGGCATCTACCTTTGAAATCTCCTCCATTGCAAGGACATAGGAAAGTGTATCCATACCACTACCGCCATACTCTGGCGAAACCATCATACCCATAAAGCCAAGCTCACCGAGCTCTTTGATCTGTTCTGTAGGAAACTCTTGTTTATCATCTCTTTCGATTACTCCTGGCTTAAGAACGTTTTGCGCAAAATCTCTTGCGGCTTCTTTTACAGACAAGTGCTCTTCGGATAGCTCAAAATTCATATTGGTAAAATTTAATTTATTTTTGACAAAAATACTCAATTCTAAGGGGAAAATAAAAGGCTTATGGTGATAAAAAAATTAATAGGATTAATGAGTGGCACTTCTTTAGATGGCCTTGATATAGTGCTCGTTCAATTTGAAGAAAATGTTGGCAAAATTGACCACAAAATCATATGCTGTGAAACAGTAAGCTATCCTATTGATTTAGAAGAAAATATAAAAAATGCCCATGAATTAAAAATTGACCAAGCTCAAGTTTTAGATAAAGCCATTGGTCTATTTTTTGCAGCTCAAGTCAATGCTTTTATTGAAAAAAATAAACTTGAACAAAATGACATTGAAGCAATTGCCTCTCACGGTCAAACCATTTTACACCAACCAGAAAATGGCTTTACCTTACAATTGGGATGCGGAAGCACACTTTCCTATCACACGGGAATTCCGGTGATCAATGATTTTAGATCTTTGGATGTGATTGCAGGGGGTCAGGGAGCACCACTCGTTCCTAAAGGAGATTTCTATCTCTTTCAGAACAAAGCCGAGGCATATATCAATATTGGGGGATTCTGCAATATTAGCTTTAAGACCAAAAATAAAATTCAAGCTTTTGATATCTGCCCAAGCAATTTACCTTTAAACAATTATGCCCGATTATTAAATGCAGATTTTGACAAAAATGGAGATTTCGCGCAAGCAGGCACCGTAAACGAAATTCTTTTACGAAAGCTCAATGAACTCGAATATTATTCAGAAAATGCACCCAAGTCTCTGGGCACAGAATGGCTTAACAAAAACTTTTATCCTCTAATTTCCGAAGAACTTGAGCCTAGAACAATATTAAGAACGGTCTCTACCCACATCGCGACTCAAATTGCGGCCACACTTAATCAATATGAAATCGAGTCAGTATTTTTTACTGGAGGAGGCGCAAAGAATAAATTTATTTTGCAGGAACTTCAAAAAATTTACAAGGGGGATATTATTATTCCAGATACTGAAACAATTGATTTTAAAGAGGCTTTGATTTTTGCATTCCTTGGTTATTGTTACCTCATGAACCGATCAACCACAATTGAAACGGTTACCGGAGCTGCACTTTCTCTGTGCACGGGAGTCTATCATAAACCTGGATACCCAACCTACAGTCAACCTTAATAGAGCGAATTGAAAAAAAATAAATCGTTTGCATTGGGGATTTATTATTTTTGTTCACACTTTGATTGAACGCGGCGCATGAAAGAATTACTGGAAAAATTTGAAAACAAGCAACCGGAAATCGTATTTGAATGGAGCGATGCTGAAACCGATGCCCAGGGTTGGGTCGTAATTAATTCACTTCGTGGAGGTGCTGCTGGCGGTGGTACAAGAATGAGAAAGGGATTAGATAAACGTGAGGTAGAATCTCTTGCAAAAACTATGGAGATCAAATTTACTGTTGCTGGTCCTCCTATAGGTGGTGCGAAATCAGGAATAAATTTTGACCCGAAAGACCCGAGAAAAGAGGCAGTTTTAAGAAGATGGTATGCAGCGGTATCTCCCCTGCTCAAACACTACTATGGTACAGGTGGAGATTTAAATGTCGATGAAATACATGAGGTAATTCCGATTACTGAAGATTGTGGTGTATGGCATCCACAGGAAGGTGTATTTAATGGCCATTTCCAGCCTAAGGAAGCTCAGAAAATTAATAGAATAGGCCAGCTTCGGCAGGGTGTTCTGAAAGTTATTGAAGACGATAGCTACACGCCATCTGTAGCGAGAAAATATGTGATTGCCGATATGATAACGGGATACGGCGTTGCAGAATCCATTAAGCACTATTATTCCATTTGGGGAGGATCTTTAAATGGCAAAAAGGTTATTGTTCAAGGATGGGGAAATGTAGGTTCCGCAGCAGCATTTTATTTGGCTCAAAGTGGTGCTAAAATTGTCGGAATTATAGATCGAGTGGGTGGATTGATCAATACGGAAGGTTATCGCCTAGATGAAATAAAAGAATTGTTCCTTAATAAAAATGGAAATGAACTCGTAGCGGAAAATATGATAAGCTACACTGATATAAATTCAAGTATCTGGGATATACCTGCGGATGTATTTATTCCGTGTGCTGGATCACGAATGATTTCTAAAGAACAATTAGACCGAATGAAAGCTGCAGGAGTCGAGGTTATCTCAGCGGGCGCAAACGTTCCATTTGCAGATCCTGAAATATTTTTTGGATCCATCGCAGAGCAAGCCGATGAATCTTTAGCGCTCATTCCTGACTTTATTGCGAATTGTGGAATGGCACGCGTTTTTGCATACCTAATGTCCAATGACCTTAAAAAGCTTGATGATCATGAGATTTTTAAAGATACGAGTAATACAATAAAAGAGGCTTTGGAAGCTACCTACAAAGTAAATGGTGCCAAAACAGGCTTGGCAAAATCAGCCTTTGAAATCGCACTTAACCAACTCATTTAAGCTATGGAAGTATTTATTCTAGTTGTTTTTATTCTTGGATATCTCGCAATCACCTTAGAGCATTCCTTAAAAATAGACAAGCTAATCCCAGCACTTGTCATGATGGCAGTTGCATGGGCAGCAGTTGCATTTGGATTAGACTCTTTTACAAGTTGGTTTGACCCTGGAAGCCACCATTTGGTGGAGGGATTTTCAAATCTCCCATTAAACGGCACACACGGTGAAATGTCAAAAATGGATTGGATGGAAGAAACATTGCTCCATCACTTTGGAAAAACCTGCGAAATATTAATTTTCCTTGTAGGTGCAATGACCATTGTTGAAATCATTGATCATTTCAATGGCTTCCAAACGTTTAAAGCAATGATTAGCACGCGAAAGAAATCAAAGCTTTTGTGGATTGTCTGTATTCTAGCCTTCATTTTATCTGCTATTATAGACAACCTTACCGCAACAATTGTATTGATTACAATTCTCAGGAAAATCATTAAGGAAAAAGAGCTCAGAATGTGGTTTGCGGGGATGATTATTGTAGCTGCAAATGCCGGAGGGGCCTGGTCGCCAATTGGAGATGTTACAACCACAATGTTATGGATGCAAGATAAAGTCACTGCACTAGTTCTTGTTGAAACACTTTTGATTCCATCAATCGTATGTATGCTCATTCCGACGATTATTGCTACCTATTTACCTGCATTTAAAGGTGAAATTGAGGCCGACAAAACAACAGACGAGCATAGTACCAATAGTGCATTTATGCTTGTTTTGGGGCTGTTACTCATTGTATTTGTACCAATATTTAAGACACTAACGCATTTGCCTCCATATATCGGTATGATGCTGTCCTTAGGAATCATGTCCATGGTTGCTGAGATTATGACAAATCGAGAGTTCTCATTGAATAAGTCAGAACATCAAGAGCACGTGCACGGACCTACATTCAAAGCACTTACCAAAATAGAAATGCCTAGTATCCTGTTCTTTCTTGGAATCCTAATGACGGTAGCTGCATTGGAATCTTTAGGAATGATTTTCACCTTTGGAAATACCGTAAACGGAATTATGCCTGAAAATGTATTTGTAGCACTATTAGGTATTGGCTCAGCTATTATAGACAACGTGCCTCTTGTGGCAGCATCAATGGGAATGTTCCAAGACGCAATGGATGCCGAGGTTTGGCATTTTATTGCTTATGCTGCAGGTACTGGTGGATCAATGCTTATAATTGGCTCTGCTGCAGGAGTTGTAGCAATGGGCATGGAAAATATTTCTTTCTTCTGGTACCTGAAAAGAATTTCCTTATTGGCACTTATAGGATATTTTGCTGGTATTGGTGTATTTTTAATTTTATAGTAACTATATTTCAACTAAACGTTTTGTCATTATGAATCCATTTTTTTTAACTGCTGCCCCAATTGAAACAACCAAAACATTTTGGGAGGTTTTCGTCAATACTGATGAGCTTGTTGGTCTAACGATCAATATTACCCTATTGCTAATTTTAGGTTATGTTGTTTTCATCTTTGTAAAAAAGTATTTTGATTTCAATAGCATACTGAAAAGCTATAGTGCAATCAACAGAAAAATAGAAGAAGAGTATGATTCTATGATGCTCAGCAAATATGAAAATTCGACAAACCCCTTTAAAAAGCTTATTTCAAAATATATTTCTTCACACAAAGACGGAAATAAAAAGTCTATTGCTGAGTCTCAGCTGAAAAATCAAGGCGATTTTGAAATGGCTAGGCTCGGAGAAAAGCTGGGCGTTTTGGCTACATGCTCCGGTGTTGCACCGATGATTGGCTTCTTAGGCACAACACTTGGTATGGTTTCGGTATTTATCGGTCTAGAGGGCGCAGGCACATTAGAAATCAAAACTATCTCCGGAGGTATTCTTACAGCGATGACCACGACTGTTTCGGGATTGGTCGTTGGTATTGTCGCCTACGTTGGTTATAATCACCTCGTGATGAAGCTAGAAAAGATTGCCATTGAAATGGAAAACATCTCATTCAACTTAATGAAGAACTACGATAAGAAAGGGGAACAATAAACCACTATATCATGAGCTTTAACCAGAGAAATAAAATTAAAATTGAAGGAGGAATGGCCAGTATGACTGATCTGGTTTTCTTGCTATTGATTTTCTTCATCATTATGAGTTTGATGGCGAACAATCAGACACCGCTTGATTTGCCAAAAGCAGAACAAAATTTACCGACAGACCAGACACCTGTTGAACCTACTGTTCTCGTCTTAGAAAACAACAACTATATAGTAAAGTTAGGAGATAAAGAAAGTGAGGAGGTGAATTATACCGATATGGAGGGATTGATTACGGCTGCGGTAGAAGAATCAGGTAAGACCAAAGTACGAATCGCGGGACATAAGCAAGCCGACTATGAATCTGTTTTCAAGGTCCTTGGTTTATCTCAATTCAATGGATGGGACCCTGTACTTGCTTACGACAAATAAAAAGCATTGAAAAAGGAACAAAAAGACAAACATAAGAGGAAGTCAATGGTCTTCACGCTAAGCTTTATGCTTATTGTATTGATTTGCCTGTCTTTCATCAAGTTTAGCGTTCCTATTGAAGTCAAATCATTAGTGACGGTTGCCCCTCCTCTACCCCAAGAAATCAAGAACTTCGTGGCTGAATCGCACAAAGCCCAGAGTAAAAAGCCCTCAAAATCCAAAAAGCCAGCCCAAAGTAAAAATCCAACGAACAACTCTAACGATGAACTAACGGATAATAAACCGGATGAAGCCGTCTCAAATCCGTTTGGTGGAAGTGGTGGTGGTCAAGAATTTGGCGGCGGTAGTGATGGAGATGGATCGGGAGGAGGAGATAATGGTGGAACAGGTGGCGGCGGTTACGGCGAACTCGTTCGTTTAAATGCTCCCGTGCCAGATCAACCGAATACGGATTATAGCGGTCAAGTAGCCATTCTACTGACTGTAAATGACAAGGGAGTAGTAATATCTGCCAAATCAACAAGCGCAACTACCCACCCAGATCAAAATGTCATTAAGCTTGTTGTTGATCACGTAAAAAAGAATGTGAAATTCAAAGCACAGCTTGGAGCACCAATCCGTACAGCTTTTTACACGGTTCAAATTGACGCAGGCTAGGTATAAATCTAAAATTGATTGGTTATTCCATCAATTTCCTGCCTTTCAAAAACAAGGAGGTATTGCCTATAAACCTGGCCTAAGCCACACAAAAAAACTTCTAAATCATTTTAATCTCGATATCACAAAACTGAAGGCCGTGCATATCGCAGGTACCAACGGAAAAGGCAGCACCTGTAGTTTTCTATCTTCTTTGCTTACAGAAGCAAATCATAAAGTCGGTCTTTTTACATCACCACATATTTTTGACTTTCGAGAACGCATAAGGATAGATGGCGCGATGATTACTCAAACAGAGGTATTGGACTACATAGAGGATGTTCAGGCACTAAAGCTCGATTTTAAACCTTCATTTTTTGAAATTACCTTTGTTCTGGCCGTAAAACATTTCTTAGACCAAGGTTGTGACTATTGCATATTTGAGACGGGTATGGGCGGACGCTTAGACGCAACCAATGTGTTACAACCAGTCGCAACAGCAATTACAAATATAAGCAGAGATCACACGGAGTTTCTAGGAAATACGCCAGAAGCTATTTCAAAGGAAAAAGCCGGCATAATCAAGGCAAATACGCCTCTTTTTATAGGGAAAAAAGAAGCGCACAGTTTTCCAATATTTGAGTCCAAATCCAAGAAAAAGGATGCGATACTACATGTAAATCAGAATCAATACCCATTTGAAGGATTGCCCAAATACCAAAAAGAGAACTTTAATCTTGCACTCGACTTGTTTGATTTTCTGTCGAAACGCAAATCTCATCCTGATAATGTGGAAAAGGCTTTACAACATTTGGAGCAAAATACAGGCTATGGCCTGAGACTAGAGTGTGTTGCTGAGAGCCCTAAACTATATTTAGATGTATCGCATAATGATGTGGGTATTCAAAAATCAATTGAATATGCAAAAAACCAAACAAAAGGGAAACTCTATATTATTTTTGGTGGTGCAAAGGACAAAGTATATAGCGACCGAACATTAGAGGTTCTTGACAATACTCAGTCCAGCCTCTGTTTGTTTTCAAACCCGAGATCGAAATCAAAAGAGGATTGGGAAAATGTAATAAGACTCTTAGAAAATGAAATTCCTGTTTTCTCAAATTTGAGAGAAGCTACAGCCCAAATCAAATCTAAATTGAGTGAGGAAGATACACTTCTGATTACAGGAAGCTTCTTTTTAATATCAGATTATAAACCATCCTTTTGGTAAATAAATCGTTTGTAAATCCCAAAATAGGTTTATCTTTGCCCCAATGGAAAAGCAGGTCATCCTTAATGCGAAGCACCTTGAACTGACTCTTAAAAGACTTTGCCATGAGCTCATTGAAACCCATAACGACTTTAGTGAAACTGTGATCATTGGCCTACAGCCAAGGGGTATTCACGTGGTCCAAAGGCTAAAAGAGCAGCTCGAAAATATTCTCAGTAAGGAAATTAAGTGTGGTTCTCTAGACATTACATTTTATAGAGATGACTTTAGAAGAAGAGAGATTCCACTAATCCCGAGTGTAACAAATATTGACTTTAGCATAGAAAACAAGAACATTGTCCTCGTAGATGACGTACTCTTCACAGGAAGAACAATTCGTTCAGGACTAGATGCACTGCTCTCCTTTGGTAGACCCAAAAGTGTTGAGCTACTCGTTCTTATCGATAGACGCTTCAGAAGAGACCTTCCAATTGACGCGAACTATGTTGGTAAAGCGGTAGACACCTTACTGTCAGAGCGGGTATCGGTAGAGTGGACAGAAATTGAAGGACAAGACAAAATAGTACTGTATAGTAAAGAAAACAATGAATAATTTAAGCGTTGAGCACCTTGTTGGAATTAAAGAGCTGTCTACTGAAGACATCCATTTAATTTTCAAAACAGCTGATAGTTTTAAGGAAGTAATCAATCGTCCCATAAAAAAAGTACCCTCCTTACGAGACATTACCATTGCCAATTTATTTTTTGAAAATTCAACTAGAACCAAATTGTCTTTCGAGTTAGCTGAAAAAAGATTATCGGCAGACATTGTAAACTTTAGTGCGTCGGGAAGCTCAGTTAAAAAAGGGGAATCTCTTGTAGATACGGTAAACAATATCCTATCCATGAAGGTGGATCTTGTTGTGATGCGTCATCCCAACCCAGGAGCCGCATCTTTCTTATCAAGGAAAATAGGCGCCAAAGTCATAAATGCAGGAGACGGAACTCATGAGCATCCGACCCAAGCACTTCTTGATGCATATTCAATTAGAGAAAAGCTAGGCAGTGTAAAAGGGAAAAAAGTTGTAATCGTAGGAGATATTCTTCACTCAAGAGTCGCATTATCCAACATTTATTGCCTTCAAAAACTTGGAGCTGAAGTCATGGTTTGCGGACCATTAAACTTGATTCCAAAAAATATTAAGGACCTCGGTGTGAAAGTATCCACAAACCTCAAAGAAGCTCTAGAATGGTGTGATGTTGCAAATATGCTTCGCATACAGCTAGAAAGACAAGACGAAACTTATTTCCCTTCTTTGAGAGAATATTCAATGTTATTTGGTCTTAATAAAGAAATTTTAGATTCATTATCCAAAAAAATAGTTGTCATGCATCCAGGGCCTATCAATAGGGGCGTTGAGATTACATCTGATGTCGCAGACAGTGAACAAAGTATCATTCTTCAGCAAGTAGAAAATGGTGTTGCGGTGCGAATGGCGGTAATTTATTTACTCGCCTCTCAAATTGAACGCTAAATTTTATATTTTTGAGGGTAATGAAGAATTTTTCATCTGAACATAAAGGAAATGTTGCGGTCGTTTACTCACAAGTTGATAAACTAGACTCAACGAATGCACCTGAACTCAAAAGCTTGTTTATTCATCTAAACAAAAGCGCCAATAACCTCATTGTTCTTGACATGAGCCAAACGAAGTATTGCGATTCATCTGGACTTAGTGCTATATTGATTGCGAATAGGCTTTGTAAAGATACGAGTGGTTCTTTTCACCTCGCTGGACTGCAACCTGACGTTTTCAAATTGGTTCAAATTGCTCAACTAGATAAAGTACTCAACCTGAGTGAAAATCTAGACAGCGCACTTGCCACACTAAAATAGTGAACTTCTCCGTAACCATTCTTGGAAGTGGTGCCGCTCTACCTACAAAAAATAGAATGCCTTCGGCACAATATGTCAACTGCAATGGTCGACATTTTTTAATCGATTGTGCAGAAGGAACACAAATTCAACTAAGAAAATATAAAATCAATTTTCAGAAAATAAGCCATATATTCATATCGCATCTTCATGGTGACCATTATTTTGGGTTGGTCGGCCTATTAAGCACAATGAATTTGTTAGGCAGAGACAAGGAGCTGACGGTATACGGACCAAATGAACTTGAAGCGCTCATCAAACCGATGCTTCAGTTCGGAGGATCAAGGTTAAGTTTTAACATACACTTCGTAAAGTTAGACATGAATGGAGAGACAACCATATACGAGGATGAAATTGTCGAGGTTCATAGCTTTCCAATGGCCCATAAAATTCCAACATGTGGATTTTTAATTAAGGAGAAACCAAAACCACTTAAAATTGATCCACATAAAATAAAAGAATACGATTTAAAAATTGAACATTTCAAGGCACTCCAAAACGCTCGAGATATTATTCTTGAATCAGGAGAAAAATATAAATATCAAGAACTTACCCTACCGCCACAAAAAGCCCTAAGCTATGCTTATTGTTCGGATACAAAAAAAAGTTTAGCTATTTCAAAAAACATAACTCGTGCTACTGTATTGTATCATGAGGCAACATTCCTAATCAAAGACCAAAAAAGAGCGAATTCAACAACTCACTCAACAACCAAAGATGCCGCAGAAATAGCAATAGATGCAAAAGTTGAAAAGCTCGTTGTTGGTCATATTTCCTCCCGATACAAAACGAATGAAGAACACCTAAAGGAGCTAAAGGAAATATTTTCAAATAGTGAAGTTGCCGAGGATGGAATGTGTATCGATTTGACTAAAGTATGATCAAAGACTTAATAGTCATCATAATTGAGAAAAAGCTTCCAAAAATTGTAATAAATAATACCGTAGCCTCCACCCTGTTTTTTGTTTCTACCACAATCTGTTCTTTTTTGTGAAGAGATGCCGTTTGAAAAGCTACTTTGTCTAGAATAAATAGTTTCATGATCTCATGATTTAATTTGTGTTGTAATTGTCTCATTGCTGTGTTTGTTTGTGCTTACAAAGATGGACCTATCTCTTAAGAGAAAACACCTCAACCAATAGGTCAAAATCGAAATTAAAGAAGCCTACACAGCATGCGCTAAGTATTGATGCGGTGAAGGTTACACAAAAACACTTAGTTCGTTTGAAAAAGTATAAAAAATCTAATTGAACGAGTCACGAGCCTGATAAAATTGCTTAATTTTTCGAAATGAGTTTTGTATCACAAATGCAATAACACCCTGACAAGTTGTTCATATAGCATTGTGATGATCATGAAATAAAAAAGCCCTCTCGAAAGAAGGCTTTAATTAGAGAAACTTAAACATTGAAGGTGCTTATTTAACAACAAGCTTTTTTGTTGTAGTATATTGGTTTTGATTTGAAAGATTGATGAAATATACTCCTGGCTTTAATGTTGTGGTTTGATATGTATTTTGCTCCCTAACATTCCTTTGCTCTATTTTTTGACCACGAGCATTCAAGATGGTTAAAGTATTGAATTCATAATTTGTCCAAGTGACAGTAGCAGGTTTAGAGGTTGGATTCGGATAAACTTTGACCTCCGCAAAGGAAAGCTCATTTGATTGGGCAAAATCTGCAGGATAAACCGTAATATTTGCCATTGCAGCACAACCATTGATATCGATAACAGTTACCTCATAAAACCCCTCAGACACACTGAAAAGATCCTCTGAAGCATCACCTGTGTTCCAAATAAAAGTGTAAGGAGCAGTTCCTCCCTCAACAGTGAGATTGAGATCGATGGAAGTTGCACCCATCAACGGATCCTCAATTTCTAAATTTGCCTGGATTTCTTCCGATTGTAGCACCTCATAGCTTGAAAAATAAACACAGCCATTCCCATCAGTAAGCGCTAATTGGTAGGTGCCAGCTTCTAAATTCACTAAATCTTCTGTGGTAGCACCATGCATCCAGGAGAATGAAAAATCCGGTGTACCCCCCGATATTGTAATATCTATTGAACCAGTATTTTCTCCGTGACAATTCACATGCTGAATACTTTCTTCAATTGATGAAATTGGCGTAGATTCCTCGATAATAAATGTAGTATCCAAATTACAACCCATTGCATCAGAAATACTCACGCTAAACTCACCTGCAGGGACCGTTAAATTAAGACCCTCAGCACCATTAGACCAATTGGCATAATATGGGGCATAGCCGCCAACAATTTCCAAATCTATATGCCCATCCCAGAAATCGTCGCAAACAACGGAAATATCGGCATTGATTTCTAATGTATTAAAATTAAAGGCCATCTCAACAGCCGCACCTGCATCCAATCTACCCTCACCTATTATACCTGCATAATCAGGATTTAGGTCATCAATAAAAACCGAGGAACTTTTTAGTATATGTTCTATATCATCATTACTTAAGCAGGGGTTTGCTGCGAGCATTAGAGCAACCGTGCCTGAAACCAACGGGGTCGCATAAGAGGTACCCGAAGAAATCAAATCCCAGCCTTGAATAGGACTAATGTATACATCATAACCTGGAGCGCATAGATCTACCGCTACATTGTGCTGATGCGTTGATGAAGAATCACCAATGATTCTTTCATGATTATCATTAGGGCCGATGCTTGTTACTGAAAATACATTCTCGTATGAGGCAGGATAAACAAGGTTTTCAGCACCTCCACACGTTGATCCATTTCCAGCAGCTGCAACCAGAAAAGATCCATTTTCATAAACTGTATTTATGACATCTTGTGCATAGGCACTAAACTCACATCCTGATATCCAGCTCATATTTATGACCTTATAACCCGCGTAAGAGGCATCAAGTAATGCGTTATAGTTCATATTATAAATAGCAAGTGTACTGTTGTAACCGATATGGCTGTGAAGGGTATCATTATTCGTTCCACCAGCAGCAATAATGGAAACGGCTGTGCCATGAGAAGAGATGGGGGTGTTGCCTGGAGCAGAATAGATCACCTCACTTTGTAATTCTGAATGACCTACATCAGCGCTTTGATCAGATATTGCGATTGTAATGTCTGCACTACCAAAAGTAAATCCCCAAGCATCCTGTGCATTGATTAATCCTAGAGCATAATGTCCACCGTCATCGATATAGTCATTCGGGGTAGACAAGGTTTGGTAATGAGGAGCATACTCAATCATAGAAAGTGCAGAAACGTCATTTACCAATTTGGCATAAAAATCCACAGGATTCGTGGATACTGAGCTTAACTCAAAAACATTCATTAATGAAGCTTTTCTTGCAGAAGGAAATGCTCTTTCAACTGAGGTGATTTCCAATTCTAAAATCGCCTGATTAAAATCTAAATCATTAGAAGATAACTGTCCATTTTCATCTATAAATGGAACATCTGTCGGGTCAGATATTGTTGCCCAAACCTTTGCTTCAAGTTGAACTTGGGCATTGGCATTGAGAATCGAAAGAAATAAAATTATAAATGATAACGCTCTGTGTAATTTTAAAGTGTTCATTTTTGAGTTGTTTTAATAGTTGAAACAAATCTCCGGTTACTCTAAAGACATCAAAAAAAAAACAGCAGCTCAAAAGAAAAAATACATGAGGCCACGAAAGAATAAATACGTAATGTTATCAAGGAATTTAAGTAGTATTACTTATTGAATCAGGGGCTTTTTCGGCTACTTTTGAGAATATCGAAACAAGAAAACTGCGGCAATTGCGAAGAATAAGTTCGGTATCCAAACTGATAAAAGGGGCGGGAAACCAACATTTAAAGCAGCTACAGTTAACATTTTCATAGCAAATATATATACGAATACAATTCCTAATCCTATCGCGATATTTACACCAATCCCTCCCCTTCTTTTTTGAGAAGCCACCGAAACTCCTATTAGCGTTAAAATATATGCGGCAAATGGGTAAGATGTTCGCTGATGCAGCTCTATTTCATACAATGGTACAAATGCTGATCCTTTCAATCGCTCCCGACTGATAAATGATTTTAATTCTGAATAAGTCATCGTCTCTGCTGTATTCTCTCTCTGGGCCATATCAGAAATACTGAAGTCAAAAGTAGTATCTAATTCTTGTATATGGCGAATGGAAATTGAATCTGGATAGAACTGTTTTTCATAAAAATCATGTAGCACCCAATTTTTTGAGTTCGGTTCATTTAAAGCATATCTTGTTTTCAAGAAAAATTTCGGTTTTTGATTTTCGGACCACTTTTGAAAAGTAAAATCATTCACACGCCCATCGGAGGTATTGTAATTTGAAAAATAAACTGACTCATTATTTGGAAACTCTGCATGATAATCCCTCACAATCATAGCATCTCTGTAGTATTGCTCTTCGAAAGCCAAACGAACCTTATTGGCACGAGGAACCATAAAATGGTTAATCCCTAAGGAGAATAACATCAGAATTGTTGCCGAAATAAAATAAGGCCGTAAATAACGTGAAAGGGGTTTACCGCTGAACCATATGGGAATGATTTCAGTATCCTTAGCCATAATTGTCGTAAACCAAATGACCGAAAGGAAAACAATCATGGAGGTAAACATATTCCCGTAGAGAATGATGAAATTAACGTAATAGTCAAAGATGATTTTCTCTATTGGAGCTTGGTTAGAAATAAAATCTCCCAGCTTTTCAGAAACATCAAAAACAATCGCAAACATCATGATTATTCCCAACATGAAAAAAAATGTTGAAAGGAATTTCTTAATGATATATCTATCGATTATTGACAACATCAGAGCCGCTGATTCATTTGTTTCACCATCTTATTTTTCCAAGAAATAAACGAACCATCAATAATACGGGCTCGAGCTTCTTTCATGATTCTTAAATAAAAAGATAGGTTGTGAATTGTTGCAATTTGCATTCCTAAATATTCACCTGATTTTAGAAGGTGCCTTAGATATGCCTTTGAATAATTTTGATCAACAAAACATGGACTTTTAGCATCTATGGCAGAAAAATCTTTGGACCACTTTTGATTTTTTATATTTATGGTTCCTTCGGCAGTGAACAAAAGACCATGACGGGCATTTCTTGAGGGCATAACACAATCGAACATGTCAACCCCGAGCGCTATACACTCCAATAAATTCCATGGTGTTCCAACTCCCATAAGATACCTTGGTTTTTCAGCTGGCAAAATTTCCGTAACCAGAGCCGTCATTTCGTATAGATCCTCTTCTGGTTCACCAACCGATAGCCCACCAATGGCATTACCCACAGCATCAAAGGACGAAATAACTTTAGCAGATTCTTGTCTGAGATCCTTAAAAGTGCTTCCTTGAACAATAGGAAATAAAGCTTGACTGTAGCCATATGCACAGGAGGTTTTGTCCATTTGTTCCAAACATCTTTTTAGCCATCTGTGGGTCATTCCCATTGAGTTTTTCGCATAGGCATAATCACATGGATATGGAGTACATTCATCAAAAGCCATGATAATGTCCGCACCAATACTTCGCTGAATATCAATTGCTTTTTCCGGTGTAAAATAGTGATAACTTCCATCAATATGAGATTGAAATTTAACACCATCCTCCGTGATTTTTCTGGATCCTGAAAGAGAATAAACTTGATAACCTCCGCTATCTGTTAAAATAGGTTTATCCCAATTGATGAATTGGTGCAAGCCTCCAGCACCTTCAATAATATCCATTCCGGGTCTTAAAAATAAATGGTAGGTATTTCCTAAAATTATTTCTGCCTCTATATCTTGCTTAAGTTCGCGTTGGTGAACACCTTTTACCGTTCCAGCTGTTCCAACAGGCATGAAAATTGGTGTTTTGACTACACCATGATCTGTATGAAACTCTCCCGCCCTTGCGGATGAATCTTTGTCTTTATGGGAAATATCAAAGTGCATAACAATGTTGATAACAATATCTGGTAAAGATACATTGAAAACGATTCATAGGTCATATTTGTATAAGCAATATAAATGAACTTTTTGCATCAGTATATCAATCCGAACATCGAACCTCTGTTTTTTGGAGTCTATTTGATAACGCTCTCGATTCAATTGTATTTCATTATAATCATTCAAAGAAAGCTCGCTTTTTTAAAACTTCCCAAAAAAAATGGACAGATCAGGGTTCCGGTTAGCATTATAATCGCAGCTAGAAATGAAAGTGATAAACTCTTCCGTAATTTGCCTAAAATTCTTACTCAAAAATATGATGTTTTTGAAGTGATTGTTGTCAATCATCAATCAATTGACAATAGTAAAGATATTTTAGAGGCCTTCTCAAAGCAAAATGAACATCTAAAAATTGTTGAACTTGCAGAAGATAAGCATCTTCGTACAGGTAAAAAACTTCCCTTGACCATTGGTGTGAAAGCTGCTAAATATGAGCATCTTATATTTACAGATGCAGATTGCACCCCAAATTCAGACCGCTGGATTGAAAAAATATCCGCAAAGTTCCATGGAGGTAAAGAGATTGTTCTCGGTTACGGACCAATGCTCCAGTCAGCAGGATTATTGAATAAGCTAATTAGGTTTGATACCGCATGGATTGGCATAAATTATTTATCAATGGCCCTTAATAATCAGCCCTACATGGGTGTCGGAAGAAACTTAGCGTATACGAAAAGTGCATTCTTTTCTGTGGATGGATTTAAATCGCATTATTCAATATCCTCAGGGGACGATGATTTATTTATTCAGGAAGCTGTCAAAAAAAACGGATATACCATCGAAATTTCACCTGATACCTTTATGTATTCACCAGCCAAAAAAACAATGAATGATTGGTTCAAGCAAAAATCGCGACACTATCAAACTACACACAGATACCCTTTTATTAAAAAACTATTGTTAGCAATATACCCAATCTCTCTAGTGCTCACTTGGATTTGTTTCGTTTCTTTGGTACAAGTGGCATTTCAAGAGCTTTATCTAACAATATCAATGTTGATATTGTACGCATTAAAGTGGTGGATTGGGGCAAGATGCCTTATAAAACTTGAGGAGAAAAAGCTTGCATTATACTTCCCATTTTGGGATTTATTTTATGCGATTTTTGTCCCATTATTGTTTTTGATTGCAAAAAATAAAAAGAGCACAACATGGTAGAAAAAAATCATTTGTCTGATAAAGCTAAGCATGATTTGACACTTGTTCAAGCTGCCATAAAGGGAGATCAACTGGCCTACGCCGACCTCATGGAAAGATATAGAGAATCCATTTACTATATGATGCTAAAAATGGTGAAAAATCCAGACGACGCGGATGATCTTACCATAGAGGCGTTTGGAAAAGCCTTTAATCGACTACCTCAATACTCTCCTAGTTTTGCATTTAGCACATGGTTATTTAAAATAGCATCCAATAATTGTATCGATTTTATTCGTAAAAAAAGAATAAAAGTAACCTCAATGGATACTGGTATCAGAACCGACAATGGCGATGTTTTAAAAATTGATGCAAAATCAAATACCCTCAACCCAGAAGAAACCTACATGCAAGACCAGCGAGTCGTTCATATGCGTCTTTTAGTAAGTAAGCTCAAACCAAAATATAGAGACCTAGTTGAAATGCGTTACTTCAAAGAGTTGAGCTATGAAGAAATCGCAACAGAATTGAAGTTGCCTCTTGGCACAGTGAAGGCCCAATTGTTTCGTGCACGCGATTTTTTGTCAAGTATGGCGGAAAAAACGAAAGATACGATCTAAATGGACGCGGTTAGACGTTACTTCCCTGAATTGTCTGCAATTCAGCATAAAATGTTGGATGAGCTGGCACACTTATATACAAATTGGAATTCAAAAATAAATGTGATTTCAAGAAAAGACATGGAGTATTTTCGAGAAAGGCACGTTCTTCATTCTTTGGCAATTTTTAAAATCATTCAATTTCCCGAGGGCAGTACAATTCTTGACATCGGCACAGGAGGAGGTTTTCCAGGAATTCCACTTGCTATAGCAAATCCGACATGCTCATTTGTACTATTGGACTCAATAGGGAAAAAATTAAAAGTAATCGAAGGTGTCTCAAAAAGTCTAGGCTTATCCAATGTAAAGACAATACACAAGCGCGTCGAACAACATCATGGAACCTATAATTATTTAATTAGTAGAGCAGTAACCAATCTTCCAAATTTTATGAGCTTAATACAACACTTGAGTGGAAAACAAAATAAAGATTTTTCTTCCCTTTATTACTTAAAAGGAGGAGATTTTGATGAAGAATTGAATAGGATTAAGCTCAGCCACGAAATTTTTGAACTCAAAAAAATTTTTGAGGAAGATTTCTTCGAAACTAAAAAGGTAATTAAACTTAGTCGCTAATTCAGAAGTGCTGGAAAAATCAAATTAAATGATGGTATATCAGCATAAAATATCTTTTTCGAAGTCAGGTCTTTGAAAAAAAATTTTCCATACATTTTACCCATTGAATTGATCAATTCGCATCCACTAACATAGGTAAACTCTTCTCCCGGCATCAGGATAGGTTTCTCCCCAACCACACCCTCTCCAGTAACTGTGGATACTCCATGCAGTAGATGCACAACATGCCATTCGCGAGACAAAAGTTGAACAGAATAAGACAGGCGATTTCGAATAGTAATTTCATAGTTGTAGAAATAATTGGAGTCAGACTCGTTGGACAAATCTTCTCTAAACCAATTGGACACTAAAATTTCTATACCTTTCGTTTGGATATGCGTCATGAAATAAAGTTATTTGATTCTTTTGAATTATCCTCATCATTATTAAAATATTCGATCACATTACTCAAAAAATGCCTACAATTGACTAAAATTTGACCCTAAAATTGAGGCGAAATTTGATTTATTTTTGACAGGTACCCAAAATTATTCTTTTTAAAAAAATAATATTATTTAGAATAGTTCTAAATTATTGTTTAGCGCCATAAAATATACCCTCAACACCATACTACGGAAGGGAATTTCGTAATTTTATCAACTAAATATAATGTCAAATTTCATGTCCAATACAATCAGTATCAGAAAAGGCCTGAATATCAGGCTTGTAGGGGAAGCGACAAAAGAAATAAAAGAAGTTCCCGTGTCGGGAATATTTGGGGTTTCCCCGCTAGACTTTCACGGTTTGACACCCAAAATGGCCGTAAAAGAAGGTGATACTGTTTTAGTCGGTGATGTATTGTTTTTTGACAAAAAGAAAGAGACCATAAAATTCGTGAGCCCCGTTAGCGGTTCTGTCAAACAAATTGTTCGAGGAGAGAAAAGAAAAATCATCAGTGTCCTTGTTGAGTCTGATGGTAAACAAGAGGCAAAGGGGTTCTCAATAAAACCAATGAAGGATCAAACCGCAGAAGACGTTAAAAACTTACTTTTAGAATCGGGATTTTGGAGCTCCATGAAACAAAGACCTCTAGATATTATTGCTGACCCTAGCAACAATGCCAAAGGTCTTTTCGTTTCTTCCTTTGATTCGGCCCCACTCGCTCCGGACTATGAATTTATTTTAAAGGACGAAATGGAAGTGCTTCAAATTGGATTTGACGCATTGTCGGTAATGATGGAAGGAAAAGTCCACTTAAGCAGCAAACCAAATTCGAATTTCTCTAAAATACAAGGAGTTATTCACCATAGTTTTGACGGATTACACCCTGCAGGTAATGTTGGAACACAAATGCATCACATAGACCCTGTAAACAAAGGCGAGTTTGTTTGGTCCATAAATATCCAGGAAGTTGCAGAAATAGGAAAGTTTCTTACTTCAGGATCTATAAACTCATCCAGAAAGATGGCCCTTACAGGCTCTGAGGTAACGACAACAACCTATCTCAATGTTACACGAGGAAGTCAAATAAAACCTTTAGTCAAAAATGCTGTTGACGCAACAAATGTTAGATATATATCTGGAAACGTATTAACCGGAGACAAAAAAGAGTTAACGGATTATATAGGACACTATCACAATCAAATTACTGTAATCCCTGAAGGTAACGAATATAAATTTTTTCTGACAAGCGGATGGCTTGGACATGGATTTGATAAATTTTCAAACTCAAGATTGTTTCCTACATTTTTGTTGCCAAAAAGTAAAAAGTTCCGATTAGATACCAACACGAACGGTGAAGAAAGAGCTTTCGTGGTGTCGGGTGAGCTAGAACGCGTATTTCCGTTTGATATACTTCCTGTTCAGCTAACAAAAGCGGCAATTACAAATGATATTGATGGAATGGAAAATTTAGGGATCTACGAGGTAGCTCCTGAGGATTTTGCTTTGTGCGAATATGTTTGTACAACCAAAATTAACATTCAAGAAAAAATAAGACAAGGACTAGATTTAATTGCTAGCGAATGCATGTAAACTTAACACAGACTTAGTGAAATTTTTAGAAAAATATTTACACAAAATGGAGCCACACTTTATCAAAGGTGGTAAATATGAAAAATGGAATCCATTATTTGAAACGCTAGCAACTTTCGCATTTACACCAAAACTTGTTACCAATAAAGGAACCCATATTCGTGACGGAGTGGACCTCAAACGTACCATGTTTACGGTGGTAATTGCACTTATTCCTTGCTTGATTTTTGGAATATACAATACTGGTCATTGGGAAATGGCGGTCGTTGAAGGAAATAGAGACCTCCCTTATTTTTCCGAAATGCTCTCCAAGTTTTTAATGGGCTTAGCCATCGTTTTACCAGTGGTAGTGGTTTCTTACGGAGTAGGATTAACCATTGAGTTTATTTTCGGTATGCTGAGAGGCCATTCACTCCACGAAGGTTTCCTCGTTTCAGGAATGCTAATCCCATTGACCATGCCAGCAGACGTTCCCTTGTGGATGGTCGGTTTAGCTACTGCCTTCGCGGTTATTATCGGAAAAGAAATATTTGGAGGAACTGGGATGAATGTTGTCAATATTGCCCTTACCGCCAGAGCATTCTTGTTTTTCGCATACCCTACATCGATGTCCGGAGATAAAGTCTGGATGTCCGGATTGGGAGAGAAAATGAACACAAATGCGGCTGATTTAGATGGGTTTTCAGGAGCAACTGCTTTGGGCGATTTAGCTTCTTTCATGTCAGACAAAGCAACTGTGGCAGGTGAAGCAGTCCAGTCGAATCTCGCAGTACAAAGCTTCTCAAACGAATATGGTGCTTGGGAGGCATTTATGGGGATGATCCCCGGGTCTATTGGTGAAACTTCAACAATGGCTTGTTTGATCGGTGCACTTCTTCTAGTATTTACGGGCGTTGGTTCCTTAAGAATCATTTTATCCTTTTTCATTGGTGGTTTTGTCATGGGATTGCTCCTAAACCTCGTAGGTGGAAATCCGTATTTAGACCTTCCTGCCTATTATCATTTGATAATTGGTGGCTTCGCTTTTGGGGCTGTCTTCATGGCTACAGACCCTGTAACGGCATCACAAACTGCGACGGGCAAAATTATTTACGGTTTTTTTGGTGGATTTTTGGCTATCATGATTCGCGTATTAAATCCCGCCTACCCCGAAGGTGTATTCCTTGCCATTTTATTTATGAATGTAATGGCCCCGATCATTGATCATTACGTAGTTCAGGCGAATATAAACAGACGACTGAAACGTCTAAAAACAATATAAAATGGCGATTAACAAAGAATCAACTAGTTTTACATTTGGATTTGCAATCGTCCTTGTTGTTGTGTTGGGATTAATTCTTGCTACATTATCAGAGGCTTTAAAAAAACGTACAGAGGATAACGTTAAAATAAAAAAACAACTCGACATCCTCTCAGCGATGATAGATGTTGAAAAAGAAGGCATTACCCGTTCGAATGCGGAGGAAGAGTTTCCAAATTATATCAATCTTGAGGATGCGATCATCCTAAATCACAAAGGAGAGTTGAAAAAAACAGATGAGAACCTTGAAGCTTTTGATGTAGACATTAAGAAAGAAAATAGAGATAAAACGCTTTCCAATGAAGACAAAAATTATCCTTTATTTATAGCTAAAGGAAAGAAAATAGATAAAACGAAATACATTATTCCTGTGGTAGGTAAAGGATTATGGGGGCCTATTTGGGGTTACATATGTCTTAAAGAAGACATGAATACAATACTTGGAGTTTCGTTTGATCACAAAACAGAAACACCAGGATTAGGTGCTGAAATCAATAAGGCTTTTTTTATGGATCGATGGAAAGATTCGAAGATCATGGACCAACAAGGCTCGTTTGTCAAATATGAGGTTGTAAAAGATAATTCTGGGGCAATAAAAGGCGATAGTAGAATAGATGGAATCACGGGAGGAACGATTACTTCCAAGGGAGTTGAAGAAATGGTCAACCGTAGTCTAAAGATATATTCGAACTATTTTAGGAATCTAAATTCAAAATAAAATGAGTGCTGATAACAAAACATCTGAGCCATTATTTTCGAAAAAGAATAAAAAGCTGATCACAGATCCGCTGACAGACAACAATCCAGTAACCATACAAGTACTAGGAATATGTTCTGCCTTGGCAATTACTGTTCAGGTCAGTCAGGCAATTGTGATGTCATTATCCGTTTTATTCGTGATCATTATGGGAAATCTGATCGTATCTTTATTGAGAAATCTGATTCCATCAAGAATAAGAATTATTGTTCAACTTCTTGTTGTGGCCTCCTTAGTCATTATTGTTGACCAAGTTCTCGCTGCCTTTCAACCCGACTTATCTGCTAAACTATCCGTTTTTGTTGGATTAATTATCACCAACTGTATCATCATGGGACGATTGGAAGCCTTTGCTATGGCAAACAAACCATGGCCATCAATTCTAGATGGATTAGGTAATGGCTTAGGTTATGGAGCGATTTTAATCCTCGTTGCTGTCTTTAGAGAATTATTTGGATCCGGCACCCTTATGGGTATTCCAATTTTCGGAAATTCACTCCCAGGAGAAGAATCCGGATTGTATACGATTGGATATCAAAATAATAACTTAATGATTTTACCTCCCATGGCCTTGATTATTACCGGAATTATAATTTGGGTTCAACGCGCAAGAAATAAAGCTTTAATCGAGGAACACTAAAAAAAAGTCTATGGAAAGTACATTAGATATATTCGTTAAGGCCATTTTCAGTGAAAATATGATTTTTGCCTATTTTTTAGGTATGTGTTCATACCTCGCTGTATCCAAAACTGTTAAAACTGCAGTTGGTCTTGGAGCGGCCGTTATTTTTGTTTTAACAGTTACCGTTCCCGTAAATTATTTACTTGAAAATTATGTTTTAAAAGAAGGGGCATTGGGATGGATTGATGAAGAGTATGCTGAATTGGATTTAAGCTTTTTATCGTTCATTATGTTTATTGCGGTCGTAGCCTCCATTGTTCAATTGGTAGAAATGCTAGTTGAAAAGTTTGCGCCTGCTTTATACGGCGCATTGGGTATCTTTTTACCCCTAATCGCAGTTAATTGTTCAATTCTCGGGGGAGCACTATTTATGGCGGAAAGACAATACTCAACTATTTTGGATGCCACAGCGTTTTCCATAGGATCAGGCATCGGATGGTTTATTGCCATTGTTGCTATTGCCGCCATTCGAGAAAAATTGAGATATTCAAATGTACCAGGACCTTTACGAGGATTGGGAATTACTTTTATTGTAACGGGTTTAATGGGAATTGCATTCATGAGTTTTATGGGAATAAAATATGGTAAAGAAGCTTCTTCCGAAGAGGCCGAGCCAATTACAACTATGCTTGATACTAACCAAGAAATCAATATCAACTAATTATGGGAACGATTCTGATCATAACATTAATTGCGTTTTTATCGGTCATTTTACTATTGACCTCAATGCTTTTGTTCGTGAAAGCAAAAATATCTCCGAAAGGGAAGCTAGTAATTGACATTAACGACGGAGAAAAAACATTAGAGGTTGATGGAGGTGGTACCTTACTAGGAACTCTGGGTAGCAATGGAATTTTTTTACCCTCTGCCTGTGGTGGAGGTGGTACTTGTGTTCAATGTGTTTGTCAAGTAAATGAAGGTGGAGGAGAAATCCTTCCGACTGAAGCCCCTCACTTCTCACGGAAGGAGATTGCGTCGAATCACCGCCTTGGTTGCCAAGTGAAGGTTAAAGAAAATATGAAAATCCATATCGAGGAGGAGATTCTTGGGATTAAAGAGTGGAAAGCAAAAGTTGCCTCAAATTACAATGTAGCGACATATATCAAGGAATTTATCGTTGAAATTCCTGAAGACATGGATTACAAAGCGGGGGGATATATTCAAATTAATATACCTGAAACGCAGGTGAAATATGCGGATATGGATATTACTGCGCATCCATTAGACCATCCAGGCGAACCTAATAAGTTTGAGAAAGACTGGTCCGAAGGGAAATTTGCGATACGCGATCTGGTCATGAATAATTCTGAAGAGGTTGTTCGAGCATATTCGATGGCTTCATATCCTGCTGAAGGAAGAAAGGTGATGCTAAATGTACGGGTTGCTGCGCCACCATGGGATAGAGCTAATGATAAATGGGCGGATGTCAATCCTGGTATTGCCTCTTCCTATATATTCGGGCTTAAAGAGGGTGATGAGGTGACGATATCCGGTCCTTACGGTGAGTTTTTCATTAACGATTCTGATGCCGAAATGCTATATATCGGTGGGGGTGCAGGAATGGCCCCGATGCGTTCACACCTTTATGAGCTATTCAAAACCCTAAAAACGGGACGAAAGGTAACGTATTGGTACGGAGGGCGATCAAGAGCGGAATTATTTTATATTCACTATTTCCGTGATTTGGAAAAAGACTTTCCGAATTTTAAATTCTACCTCGTACTTTCTGATGCGCTCCCCGAGGACAATTGGGTGAATAAAGAATCTTGTGAAGATGAAAGTGGGGATGGGTTTTCTGGATTTGTTCATCAAGTCGTGATAGATCAGTATTTATCAAAGCATGAGGCTCCAGAAGATTTAGAGGTATATTTCTGCGGACCACCACTAATGAATCAAGCTGTTATCAAAATGTGCGATGATTGGGGAATTCCTGATGAGAATGTGCGTTTCGATGACTTCGGAGGTTAATATTAAACAACGTCTGTCTAAGTCTATTTTAATAGACAGTTCGCTAGTATCTCGATTTCTTTCTGTGAATTAAATGCGTGCAGACAAAGCCGTAACCTAGATTTCCCAACAGGGACGGTAGGGGGGTATATGCCCTTCGTGTAAATAGAATGCTTTTTCAAGCCTGATACGATAGCTTCAAGTTCTTTAGATTCCTCAAATTCTAGTATTTGAATTGGCGATGTGGGATCAGATAAAAATGATTTCACCCCGCACAGGTCTCGAAAAAAAGATATATTCTTCTGCAAACCAGCACGCAATTCATTCAGCTCTTTATGTTGCACAAGTTCGGATATAGCTCTATAATCAGAAGGTGGTAATGCAGTTGAATAAATAAAAGAACGAGAGAAATTTATCAAATACTCTTTTAAAATCTCTGAACCCAAAACTGTAGCGCCATGAATACCATATGCCTTACCAAAAGTAATGACGCGTGCGAAAACTTTTGACAGAATTTTATTTTCAAAACATAGGCCCTTACCCATTTCTCCATATATACCAGCTGCATGTGCCTCGTCAACAATTAAATAAGCATTGTACTCATCACATATTGAAGCTATTTCTTTCAAAGGAGCCAAATCACCATCCATAGAGTATAAGGATTCAACAAGCACATAATTATTCTGGAATCTTTTTTTAGAGAGTTTATTTGAAAGATCTTTGAGATCATTATGTTTAAATGATACGGAATCTGCTAGAGATAGACGAATACCATCCCTTGAGCTTGCATGAATATATTGATCATAAAAAACGACATCTCCACGTTGCAAAATGGCAGAAAGAAGCCCCAAATTTGCAGCATAACCCGAACCGTATACTAAAGCGGATTTTGAATCAAAATGATTTGCAAGGATTGATTCACATTCCTCTGCAATAATGCTATTACCAGAGAGCAATCTAGAGCCTGTTGAACCATTCGGTAAAGCCTCGTAATTGTAATTAGCTCGTTTTGAAAGTCCTAAGTAATCGTTTGAAAAAAAATCTATCCCCTGGTCAGGTATTTCCAGGGTTCGGAGGTTTCCCGACTCTTTGCGTTTGAGAAGCTTTTTTAGCAGTCTCTCATTCATTCTAAAGTTTCAACTTTGGTAACCAGTCTCGGTTTAAAAGTTTTATTTGATTTATTCAACTTCGCTTTTGCATATGCTGCTTCTCTTTCAGCGGCAATTCTTTTCTTTTCTATCAAAATAGGATCAGGGTTTGTTGTAGGTTGTTCTCCGTCTGCAAATGACTCTTTTGCAATAAGACCAAGAATCGAAAACATCTCTTTGTCCTCATTAAACTCTGGATTTGGTGTGGTCAGTAATTTGTCTCCTGCAAATATAGATCCGGCACCAGCCATAAAACACAATGCTTGCGCCTCCATTGACATCTTTGTTCGGCCTGCAGAGAGACGCACTACAGATTCGGGGAATGCAATCCTTGTCGTCGCAACCATACGAATCAGCTCCCACTGTTCAATCGGTTTTTGTTCTTCTAAAGGCGTACCTTCAACAGCAACCAATGCGTTTATTGGTATAGATTCAGGTGGGTTTTCCATTTCCATATAACTCATTAGAAGTCCCATACGATCCTCTTCAGTCTCTCCCATACCGATAATCCCTCCTGAACATACAGATATTCCGGCTTTTCTAGCATTTTCTATCGTATCTAATCTTTGGTCGTATTCCCGCGTAGAGATAACGTCAGAATAGAATTCTTTAGAACTATCTAAGTTGTGATTGTAAGCAAATAAGCCTGCATTCTTCAGTCTTTTGGCTTGGTTTTCATTCATCATCCCGAGCGTGCAGCACACCTCCATACCCATATCATTTACACCCTGAACCATTTCTACAACTTTATCGAAGTCACGATTGTCTTTAACCTCTCTCCAAGCCGCACCCATACAAAGTCTTGATGATCCATTAATTTTTGCATTCTTCGCTTGCTCCAATACGTCATCTACCTTCATAATCCCCTCTGCATCAACATCCGTATGGTATCTAGCTGCCTGGGGACAATACCCACAATCCTCAGGACATCCACCAGTTTTTATACTCAACAAGGAAGACATTTGTACTTCTCTCGGATTATGGTATTTACGGTGAATAGTTGCGGCCTCAAAAACAAGCTCCAAAAGTGGCTTTTGGTATAACTCAAGGAGACTTTCTTTACTAGAATACTCAGGATTACATTTCATATTACAAATATAAATAAAGTGGATTAGGTAAAACTAACAATTTACGAACACTGAAAGATAGAAAATTAAAGAAGAAAAATATAATTATTCTGACGCGCCTGCTTGGTCAAGATACAAACGTACGGTAAACCTTAAGGTATTGGCCAATGGACTTTGGCGACCATTCAAAGAGGCTAGATATGAAAAATCAATTGCGAACATGTTGTACTTTAGGCTCGCGCCAAGATTCATAAATTGTCTATTCCCTTTATTTTTACTTTCAAAGAAAACGCCACCACGAACTGCAAATACGTCGTTATACCACCATTCTGTACCAAATGCAATGTTTATTTCTGACAACTCTTCTCTAAACTTTGTGCCTTTGACAACCTCGTAATTTCCGTCTGCATCTGCAATAGGAACCTCGTCCTCATCCACAACAACATTGCCGGGAGCATCATAAAAAGATTGAATCATTCCGTTGATTACACCCACGTCAGGATTCATACCCGAGGTCATGATATAATCCTGTCCATCAAAATAATAGTTTGGTGGTGTAGGAACAAGTAATTTTTGAAGATCTAAAGAAAAAGTAACTTTATTATAAGCATCGAAATTAGCTAGGAAGCTATTCCCAATCTTTAAATTCATAGGGATGAAATCTCTAGTGTCTAACTCCGAATAGGCGACCTTATTTCCGATATTGTTAATCGTAGTCGCAAAGGTATATACCCCATCAAGATTACCGATTTTCGCGTTATCATTATAATAGGAGAAAGAAAGATCTGCAGCACCAACGACTCCAGGTTTCGTATTCACGCCTCCAACAGTAAGACCTCCCGTAAGATTAGAGTATGCAAATTTCCCATTGATTCCTAGGCTTAATCTATTTGAAAGACGAAAGGCATAAGCACCTGTAATTTCAAACTCACTAGGCTTATCATCACGAATCACATTACCAGAGGCATCTGTAAAGGTAATCTCTCCTAAACTGAAATAGCGGAGCGCACCCCCAATCGTATGAGACTTATTTATTTTGTAATATCCAGATAAATATGAAAGATGAATATCATTGGTCAGCTGACGCAACCATGGTGTGTAAGATAAACTAACTTCGGAAGTTTGTTCAGAAAAACTTAAAATTGAAGTGTTCCAATAGACAGATGTGGAGTTAGGGCTTAATGCTGTGCCTGCATCTCCCATACCACCGGCTCTTGAATCAGGCGTTATCGACATGAAAGGCAAGGCAGTAGTAATGGTATTCAATTGTAAATCCTCATCTGTAACCCCGCTACCACCAGTTGGTTGAGCAAACGCAGTCAAAGAAAAGGAGACCAAAATAATGGATAAAAATAGGTTCTTCATAAATTCTATAAAATCGGTAGTAAATATACGCAAAAGGGGAAGTTTTATTGTTGCGCTTATTTCAATATGACTAATTTTTCTGTTTTTTCTGCGGTTTGACCACTCGTGTCTTTTACTTTCACGCGGTAAATATAAACTCCTTTTGCCAATTGGTCACCATAATTGTCTTTTCCATCCCAAAATATTTGACTCACCCGAAATCCTTGGGTAGGAATAATATCGTTAAGTGTTTGAACCAATCTACCTGAAACAGTAAATATTTGTATCTGCACCTCTAATTCGTTACAAGCAAAAGAGTGCTCAAACATAAACTCAGTTGAAGTAGAAAAAGGATTCGGATAATTTAGGACGTTTTGAAGTACTAAATTCTCATTATCAACAACAACGAATTCAATATTGCGTTTCGTAGAGTTATTGTTTACATCCCAGACCTTAAACTCTAATGAATGCGGACCCGGTGACAATCCATCAAATTGAAAACGAATTTCACCAGATTGATAAGAATCAAGATCTGCTACATAAAAATCATTCAGTATAAATGGCTCAGAAGAGTTTCCGTCTAGGATTGCTGTTATGTCGTGACCAATGCCGTTCCCAACGGTATTCACGCCATTTTCGTCAAAAATTCTTGCCAATAGAATAGGTTCAAAGTCTGTTTGACCACCTGAAACAAAGTTTTCATCATTCATAAAAAGAGTCACCTCAGGACCGACAGCATCTGAAATTCCGTTTGGATCAATTCCTCCAATAACGACAGATGTATCGTAACCTCCCGCATCTACTTGTTCTGAATAACCGTAATAGCTGATTTTACCGTTCCCATAGTTTAACGAAATATCTTTTGGGACAACAAAAGAAAACTCAAACACACCATTTGTTACGGAGACCTTTCCTTTGTAGATCACGTTTCTTTGTAATTCATATTCAATTTCAGGAGAATACAAATCTTGGCCTAAAGTAGTTTGTAGTTTTATTTTATCAAATATTGACGGGGTCAAAATACCATTCAACCCTGTCATTGTATTTCCAAAATGATCTTCAATATGTCCTTTCATCACGACCTTACTTAATGCGCGAATTGTGTCTACCGCAACCTCTGGAGAAATCCCGTTGATACTATCTGTGATTACATTTAAACTCGGCAATGCGATTTTCAGCGCAGGATCGCCAATCAATGTGAAACTTCTTTTATTATCACTCGAACCTGTTTCATTTTTGGTCCGCATTACAATATCGCCAAAGGCCAATGGAGTACCATCAGGATTGCGGTCGAATACATTTTCAAAAAATTTATTTCCTGTTGTTGTGTTCACACCAAAATAAACGGACCGCGTAGTCGTCATTAAGGCTATGGCGCCTCCATTTGGATTCAAAGAAACCCATTCCCCGGCAGAAACTCGAGCTGGGTCGTCGTACTTCGTGAATTCACAGGTGGCAGAAACAAAAAGCGTGAGTGCATTGATGTTGTTCCACGAATTAATTTGTGGAATCGTGACAATACGCTCTTCTGCAAGTCCAACCTCCCCTCCATGCCCAACATAGTTGAAAACAAGAGCACCTCGTTGGATTCGATCGGATATTGCTGATACAACCTCAGGATACCTCTGTCCCCCTGCGCTGGTTTGCTGAGGATAAGCATCTAAATAAAGCTTATCGCAATTCATTTGATTGTGATTGGCCTTGGTATGGAGATATTGAGGCTCAGTATCGTTATTAATAAAATAACCTGATTCCTCGTCATCCGCGACTTGAACGTATTTCTGTCGCCAATCTCCAAAAGTATTTAACGAATTGTCTTCAAGACAACAAGATGCACCGGCATTGGCAAATAAATCTGAGCCGTTCTTCATATAATGTTCGATTTTATCAACTTGCTGCTCAGCTTGGGTTACAGTCGAGGCCAAAATACGACCGATACCTATGTCCAATAAATCCGCACCTGTGATTGCCTCATCATCATCAAGCATTCCATAAAAATCGTCTGTTACCAGGGCGGAAATATGATTTTCACTACCCGATACCTGATATGTAAGTACAAAATTATTATTGTCAGGAACTCTGTTTTTGGGATCATAAGTACCATCACCAAAGAGCAAAAGGTATTTTGGAGCAGTTTCAGGATTGGCTTGAGCACGGTCATAAAACATTTTCGCAAAAGATCTGATAGCTACTGCATCTGGGGCCCCAGAACTAAATTCATTATAGATTTGATTTGTGGTTACTACATGTACCGATAACCCTTGGTTACGGTGCAAATCGGCCAAACGATCGGCTTGCGTTATAAAATTGGGGTGTGTTACGATCAAATAATCTGCTTGGGATAAGGCATGTAGGTTTTGGTGATCAACAGACCCAACATACTCCGCACTCAAAAAAGTACCACCATTACTAGCAACGTATTCTCTGTAACTCAAGGAATCAATAAACTCATAGGTCGTTCCTGATGCCATTCCGGAAATTATTTTAGGATGATGCCTGTCGGCAAGACTCCAAATAAATCCTGTACTAGGAAAATTTAAGAGTTCAAAAGTCCCTATTCCTTCCTGATTCCCTGTGAGGTTCCTAAACCCAAGCTGACTTCCATAAAAAACAAGTTTTCTTTTGGTATTTAGCTGTATTCGGTCTAAATAAGTCATCACACTAGGACTATTACGCTGAATTGTTATCTTCAATGGTATTGAGCCTGAAGTTGAATTGGATAAAGAAAAAATTTGAGAGGACCTAACAAAATCGATTGATGTGTGAGGAAGCACACTCGCGGAAAGTGTAAGACCGTTGACCGAATAGGTTTGTTGCGTACCTAAACCGCTTGTAGCATTTGTAGCAATAGAAGTCTTAAAAAAAACCGGGCTGTTTGCAATATTAGGAATTGAAAAGTTGAAGGTTTGCTCTAAATCAATATCAAAAAGTTCACCATACCAACGCTGTCCTCCACCAATTAGGGAAATCAAATCGTTTTCATAGCAATCCCTGTAATCATAGGTGCTTATTGTTTCAGAAGGAGAACCTTCTATAGAAGGGGCTGTTTGAATTTCCAAAGAAGGTCTCTCAGAATTAATATTGATAAAATAGTAAGAGTAATCTGTGTATATACTCTTAACCTGATTAAATTCTAAATTTCCGTTTGGGCGCCATCTGTTTGGACCCCAGCCATAAAATAAAATAAAATCATTTTGATTAAAGATATTGTCAGTGGCACCAAAATATTTTACCGAATTCTGTGCCAAATCATCGGTTCGAGGGATACTATTTAATTCAGGCAATTTACCATCACCGTTTCCGAAAATATGAACATCTCGAGGATCAAGATTAGTCATATCAATTCCCATTGACAGAAGAAAATCGTAATCAATTTTATAAATACCATCATTCTGAAGTGCTATCTTAAACCATTCACCAGAGCCTGGCTGCAATACAGATTCAGCGGCAAAATCTTTTTGTAGCGCAATTATTTCTTTCGAGGCAATTACTTTTATACTCTTAATTCTTTTGAGTTGTCCTTCCTCTCTGATAAAAGGTATTCCAGAAAAAACCATAAAGGGCTTGTGCGAAATATAGGAAACCTTTACCTGCACAGGGGTTGCTTTCGGTAGTTTGATTTCAAGGTCATTAAAATACTTTTCATCTGTCTTAATGGCATCCTCTGTGACATATTGAATAGACTGAATCTTTAGACCGTTCTCTTTAAGAACTTTTTTGGCGTAATACCGAGGTGCACCATTGTCATAATGTATTTTTTCAAAATTTGGCGCCAAAAGCGAATGTTCACCGTTGTCCAAAGAAATTGAATTATTCCATTCTATATACTCCGTGAATTCTTGACAAAATGAAAAACTAACTGAAAGAAGAAATAAAGAGAAAAATAAAATCTTATTCATAATTCGAATGAAACAATTGAATTGATAGTCTAAAAAACGCCAAATTATTCAAATTATTACAATTAATATACGATATTTGTAACCTTACAAACTATAATCACGTTAAGATTGTTCGTGAATAAACTCAATTGTGTGAAGAAAAAGCATTTATTCCTATGTGTTTTTGTGATCGCTTGTCTCTCGACATCAAGCCTTAATTCGGTGCGCTCACAAGACCCTACGTTCACGCAGTTTTTCTCAAACCCTATCTATCTGAATCCGGC